>JBAWXM010000052.1:0-20542 GCA_037144075.1 Lentisphaerota bacterium
TATTTTATCAGAGCGTTATGACATAAAAGTGTCAACTACCTTTTGAAACATGCCTGCGAATCTAAAATCAAAAGATCGCAACAGCTTTGCGGTGAATGTCTTGCGTCCGTGTTTTTCCGATCCTCCTTCCGGCGATATTTATATCGCCCGTCAGTCGTACCGCCAAAATACAATCCACAATCCTATTCATCTATCAACCGCGCAGAGTATATATGCGAAACCGCCATATTTGCAAACCACAAATCCTGTCCGTCCTGTCCGTCCCATCCGTCCCATTTGTCCCGTAGCATTTTTTAACTTTAACGGTCAAGCCACTTGCAAATTATGCACTTACACTTTAATATTATAAGTATGAGTATTGACCGGCATATCGGGGATAACTATTACATGCAATACTAAACGGGGGGATTATTATGCGGCAGCAACATAGTATCAAAACATTCCTTTTCTGCTTCTCAATGATTTTTCTGCTGTTAACGCTTCCAGCGGTCAACACTGAGGCGGCGGTCGGAAATGATATTTTCGCCTATGTGGCGGCCGGCACCTGCGAGTACACCGGCAGCACCACATTCCGCGTGCAGAATTCCGGCATGATGACACTGACCCGGCAGAAAACCGACACCGGCTACGCCTATACTTTCCTTACCGACACCCGCATCGCCGTGGGCGACAAGCAGGGCGCGGCGGAATCGAAATCGCCGCCGATAGTAGTACTGACCGATTCAAACAACCGCAGACTTACCGGCGGGTATGACTGTTTAAAGAACTTCGGGCTGGTAGGCAATAACGCCTTGAGCATGGCCGGCAAACGCGATTATGATTCAAGAGACTGGACAAGAGTCGCGCTGAACATGGACACAACATTATTCTACCCCGCCAAACCAGTATTTAAAATCAGTTATGCTAAAATCAACAGCCAGCAACTGGGGCAATGCCTGATATCTTCCGCCGTCAGCGATGTGTTTGTCTGCAAAGTTCCGAATGAAAAACAGTTGATGACCGGCAGATTCAGAATTGTTCTGGTCACTGATACTGAACAGCATAACCTGTATTACCGCTGCAGCGGATTTGAAGCATCGTTCGGCTCTGAGAAGATTAATGCGAAAGACAACTTCTGGCTGGTCTCGCCGGACAGCGGCAAACCGATTGACATGTCAGACATCCTGGCGGAGATCGAAAAAATAATGCCGCCGGTCGGCGCACCGGACGGGGCGTTGACCGCCAGCACCGGGACAGTTCCCCCCTGGGTGGTCCATGCTCTGGCAGTAAAGAAATATATGGATGTAACTTCCGGCGCCGTGCTGGAAGGACAGCCGAATATTGCGCCATTAATAGCCATCGGCGGATTTCTGCTGGTGGATTCGGTAGTCAGCCTGGGTTCCGAACTTCTAACTTATACAGTTAAAAAAGCCTTCAATAAAGATATTCCCACCTACAAGGGCGTGCCAAACTATATTGGACAAGGTGGAGGCTGGGGAGCGGCGGTAGTTTATGAGAAAGTCACCGGCAATAAGACAGACCGTGATAAATGGAAAACTGTAGGCGGCGACATAGCCGATATCGCCGCGATATTCCTGCCGGGCGGAGCCAAAGCCTTCGGCCTCACTCTGGACAAAGGGGCCAAGTGGGGCATAAAAATAATTAACGCAAAAGAAACTGGCAAGGTGCTTCAAATCGGCAAATACGGGATAACGTGGGCGGCTTCAGAGGCGATAGGAAAAATCTTCGATGCCAAAACTGTTATTGGCAAGGCATATGAATATCTGTATCCGGAAGGACAGAAGCCGAAACCTTTCCAGCCGGGCGGACCGGGGGTAAGTTATACCGGAACCGGCGGCGGACAGACATCCGGCGGCGTCTCCGGCGGCCTGACCTTCTCGCTTGCCGGACAGGCTCCGGTTATCCGTTCGGCAGTTTATGACTATCAAAATAATCAATTTATCATCAACGGCGGCAGCCATTATCAACTGCCCCTGCCCCCCGCGGAAACCGCCGCTATTTTCGATGCGGTAAATACCAATCACGGTTTTGGTTATTCCCAGGCCGCGCCTGTCAGCTGGCATTATCCGGCGGATGATATTATCGGCCGCAATCTGAAACAATGTGACTGGTATCTGGGCAGCCTTGCGGTCGGCATGACGGAAAACATTCCGGACGGCTGTGTTCCAGACCCGGATTACAAGCCGGTACGGACAACTGCCGACTCCCTGCCGTTCTGCTTCCAGGCTGATTTCAATTATCAGTTCGCCATAGACAAAGACCGCATGTATTGCCGGAATCCTCATGTCAGCATTGCAATGGTTCCAGTCCTGCTGGAAAAAGCCAGGCAGGGGATATGGGAACGCGACGAAGCCGTCGCCGCCTCAGGCAAGGTTCCGGAAGTTCTCGAGAAAAATGCCCGGCATCTGGTCTCACGCTGGAATTATTACGCCGACGCCCCGGTGATATCAGCCGTAACAAAATATGGTGAAACCGCTGTTTTCGCCGGGATGCTGCGGCAACAGGGGGTAAAAATTGGCTCACTGGCTGCGGAAATCAGACAAAAGACAGGCAAATAGACAAGCAGCCCCCCCTGCACATAAAAATTCTATCTCCAATCTTTTTTTCGACTTAGGAGCTGTAAAGAAATAAACTTGACAAGTTTCGCGAAATATCCCGAAGTGATTTTGGGAATTGCCGGAGAGGCGCATACCTTCAGGTATGTAGCGAACCGGCAAACCCGAAGGCGTTCGGTAGAATCGCGAAGATGTAAAGGTTATTTTTGTACGGCGACTTACTGCTTGTCGCCGGTCGAATTTTCTCATGTATACTCTATAAAGTTGAAAATTTAAACATGGACGATCAGGATTGTGGATTGGATTTTTTCGCTCCGAATGACTGGCGATGCCCGCATCGCATGGAAAAAGACGGCCGCAAGGCGCTAGCCGCAAAGCGGTTGCGATCCTTTGAGTCTGGATTAGCGCTCTTCGAGGCCTTCTATACACCGGTATCGGCAGCCTCTCAGAATACGAACCAATTCTCAAAATCTTCGCAATCTATTTTAAATCTTCAACCTTATAGAGTATATTATCCGGATTATAAAAAAGTTCATTAACCATTGGGAGATAAAAATGGAAAATTTAATAGAAAAAGCCAAAGTGCTGGTTGAAGCGCTGCCGTATATTCAGAAGTTCCGCAACGCGGTTGTCGTGGTTAAATTCGGCGGCAGCGCCATGGAAAATCCGGAGCTGATCAGAAGCACAATGCGCGATGTCGTGCTGATGGAATGCATCGGCATGCGGCCGGTCGTAGTGCACGGCGGCGGCAAAGCCATCACCGCGGAACTGACCAGACAAAATATTCCAACCAAATTCGTCAACGGGCTGCGGGTCACCTGCGCCGACACCATCAAGGTGGTGGATGAGGTTCTGCACAACGTGATCAATAAGAATCTTATTGAAGAAGCCGCGCTGTTCGGCGGCAAAGCCGTCTCCATTTCCGGCAAGGAAATGCTCAGAGCGGAAAAGATGTACTCCAAAGATCAGGCCACCGGCGAACAGATTGACATCGGCTTTGTCGGCGACATTGTCGGGGTTGATGCGGAGAAAATTCTGGAAGCAGTGAAAAACGACATCATTCCGGTCATTCCGCCGCTTGGCGTGGGCAAAGACGGCCAGGTCTATAACATCAACGCTGACATCGCGGCCTGCAAGATCGCCGAGGCGCTGAAATCCAGAAAGCTGGTCTTCCTCAGCGATGTGCCCGGAATCCTGAGCAATCCCAAAGATGAATCAACTGTCATCCCGACCATCTGCACCACGGAAATCGACCAGCTGATCGCGGACAAAGTCATCACCGGCGGCATGATTCCGAAAATAATGAGCAGCCTGCATGCGCTCAATGCCGGAGTCAGCAAAGTCCACATGATTGACGGACGGCGCGAACATTCACTGCTGCTCGAAATCTTTACCGACAGCGGTATCGGCACCCAGATCGTAAAACCAGATTCAGCATCATGAATATAGTTATCACCGGAATGAAACATTGCGGCAAGAGCACTCACGGCAATGCCCTCGCCGAACATTTAAAATGCACGTTCAGCGACACGGACGACATGCTGGTCGAGCTTTACCGTGACCAGACCGGAAAGCGGTTATCCACCCGCGACATATTCCGGTCAGAAGGCGAAAGTTTCTTCCGGAATCTGGAAGTAGAAGTGGTAAAACAGCTTGCTTCCGGAGACAATGATGACGCGAAGAACAGAGTGATCGCGCTCGGCGGCGGCCTGCCGGTCAATGACGCGGTGACTCCGTGGCTGGAAAAACTCGGTTTTTTCGTGTATCTTAAAGTGTTGCCGGAAATAATTTTCAAGCGGATCATGGCAAAAGGCCTGCCGCCGTTCCTGGATCCGGCAAGACCATATGAGAGTTTTAACGAATTATACCGGCAGCGGGAACAGTACTATCTCCGGCTCGCAGACCTGGTCGTTGAAATTGACCATGAAATGTCGTTGAAAACAGCGAATAAACTGATAATTGACAGAATCGAGGAGGCATTGAATGAGCGGCAGCACATACGGTAAAATTTTTACAGTCAGCACGTTCGGGGAATCCCACGGCGGTGCCGTGGGCGTGATCGTTGACGGCGTCACCCCCGGAGTCGCGCTGTGCGAAGCGGACATTCAATCCGATCTCGACCGCCGCAAACCCGGACAATCATCGATCACCACCGCCAGGACGGAAACCGATACCGTCAAAATCATGTCCGGCATTTTCGAAGGCAGAACCACCGGCACGCCGCTGATGATGATCATCATGAACAGCGATGCCCGTTCCAGCGACTATGACAACATTAAGGAACTGTTCCGGCCCGGCCATGCCGATTATACTTATAATAAAAAATACGGCATCCGGGACCATCGCGGATCCGGACGGGCATCCGGACGGGAAACCGCCGGGCGCGTCGCCGCCGGCGCGGTGGCGAAAAAACTGCTTGCCGCCAAAGGCGTCAAAATCACCGCCTGCACTCTGGCAATCGGCAATCTGAAATGTGAGAAATACGAGCCTGATTTCATCGAAAAAAATCCGGTTCGTGCTTGCGACAGCAGCGTTGCCGCGGCCATGGAGCAGCTCATCCTGGATGCCGTAAATGAAGGCAACAGCATTGGCGGCATCGTTGAATGCCGCGTCACCGGCGTTCCGGCCGGCATCGGCGAACCTGTTTTCGATAAACTGGATGCGGAACTGGCTAAAGCCGTCGTTTCCATCGGCGGGATCAAAGGCATCGAATTCGGCGCCGGTTTCGCCGCCGCCGCAATGACCGGTAAACAGCACAACGATGAAATGTCGCCGGACGGATTTATCACCAACAATGCGGGCGGCGTCATCGGCGGCATTTCCTCCGGCGCGGAAATCATTTTCCGGGCGGCGGTCAAACCGACCTCATCCATTTCCATGGAGCAGAACACGATAGATATCGGCGGAAATGCGGTGATCTGCGCGACGAAGGGGCGGCACGACCCGTGCCTCTGTCCGCGAGTAGTTCCGGTGGTTGAAGCCATGACCGCCATCGTGCTCATTGACTTGATCAAACAGCAGGCGGCGCTGCGCTGCTAGAAACTTAACAGGAGAACGGGACATGTCAGGAAAGAAAATGCTGATCCAGCAATTAGGGGGCAGCTACCAGTTCATCATAAAATCGCCTGAAGAACTGAAGCATATTCCGGATTTGAATGTTGCACGCTGGGCGGCTTCCGCCGCCGCGACTGAAAACCTGAACTGCGACCAGAAGTTCCTGGCATTTCTGGACTCCGACAAAAACGGCAGAATCAGGGCTGACGAAGTCAAAGAAGCATATTTATGGCTCAAGGAAACGGCAAAAGACTTCAGCGTTCTCCATTCAGGCAGCGATGCCGTGCTTGATTTATCAGAAATAAATGACTCAACGGACAAAGGCAAAGAATTGCTGGACGCCGTCAGCGAACAGCTCGGCGAATGCGTCAAAGACCA
Source organism: Lentisphaerota bacterium (assembly GCA_037144075.1). Lineage (GTDB taxonomy): Bacteria > Verrucomicrobiota > Lentisphaeria > Victivallales > Victivallaceae > CAIPAT01. The sequence goes on from JBAWXM010000052.1 coordinate 5,988, forward strand.
CAAAATCAGCATTACAGACATCAGGGCAAAAGCCAAGGCCCTGGCGTCGGGCTCGCTAAAAGGCAGCGGAGTAATCACTGCCGCCGCCTTCAACGGCACTTTGTCCAGACAGTTGGCTGAAGATATTATCAGCGTTACCGGCGGAATCCCCGGAGCAGGCGGAGAGAAAGGCATTTCAGAACTGCTGCTGGAAAGCTTCCTGAACGACGCCGATGCTTATTTAAAATGGGAAAATAATCCGGATATTCCGGCCGGGCAAAAATTTTCAACCGACTATCCGGTTTACAGCAAACTGCACGGCAAACTTGATGAATACTTTGACTATTGCCGCATGATAATCCTGGACCCGGCCAACCGCAGCCGTTTCGCCGCTTCACCCTATCTGCTGCCTGAACTGGATATCAAAAATCACAATGCAGTACAGGAATATCTGAAATCGGCCCCGCTGGCGCCACCCTGTCCTGAAACAACAATTGATTTTGAAAAAGAGATTAATCCAATTTACAAAGATGACGCGGCAAATTTCGCAACTACTTTTGCAATGAAAGCCATGACGTTAAAACAATGGCAGGAATTAAAAGAGCGCTTCGCCGCATACGAGGAATATCTGATCGGCAAAGATGGCAACCGGGTTGACCGTCTCGGCAGCGATAAATTAAACCGGTATCTGAAAAGTCCGGCGCTGGAAAAGCTGCGGAATCTGTTGAAAGAAGATAACAACCTGAAAGTCAGGTTGCAGAAACTGTCGGATCTGGAAAAACTCATCCTGTTCAAACAGCACTTCTTCAGGTTTACCAGGAACTTTGTGTCTTTCGGCGAATTATTCACCCCCGGCAAACATTCAATGATTCAGGCCGGCACCGTCATTATGGACGGTCGCTGTTTCGATCTGACCATCAGGATAAAAGATGATATCCAGGAGCATAAGAAGATAGCGGCAAAATGCAATATGTATATTATGTATCTGAAATTAAAAAGCCGCGACAAGACCAGGAACTTTGAAGAGAAGGTCATGCATATTGCCGCGGCGGTGACCGGCGGCGAGTGTTCCAGGCTGTACATCGGCAAACCGGGTATTTTTATCGGCTGGGACGGCAACGCCTGGGACGCCAGAATTATGGATATTGTCAACGGACCGGTTTCATTGTGGCAGTCACTATTGCTGCCAGTCAATAATTTCAGCAATTTCATGAGTGAAAAACTGGGCAAGATTACCTCCATTGCCAATCTCCAGCAAACACTGAACAAAAGCCTTACTGTACCGGCTAATCCCGCCCAGCCGGGTTTCAACCCGCTTACACCCGGTTCCATCATGGTGCTGTGCGGCAGCCTCGGAATTGCTGCAATCGGCAGCAGCATAGCTTTCATCATTAAATCATTATCTGCTGTATCCGGCTGGAGAATTGCCGGCTGGGCATGCCTGATTCTGCTGATTATCTCACTGCCGCCGGTTATTGCCGGAATCTACAAACTGAGAAAAAGAAACCTGGGACTGTTTCTGGAAGCCGCGGGCTGGGCGATCAATCTGCCGCTGCGGCTCAACGCCAAAACCGGCAGCATCTTCACCTATACTCCCCGTTATCCGGCGGACGCCAATATCGTGCACCTGGAATTGATTCGCAATTACATCAAAGTGGAGTCGCCCGGCCCGGAATGCCGCTGCCGCCCGATCCTGTTATGGATTGCCGTAATCTTTGCCGTCATCACCGCGATAATTATAGCCGTCACCCGCTATCTGCCGGTAATTCCGGATTAATCTTGCGGCACAAATTAAGAACAAAATTTCAACTGGAGACCGGAATGGACATACAGCTTCAAAACAACATTAAATATCTGGTGATCGGAAACCCGGTCGCGCATTCGCTGTCTCCGCAAATGCAGAATGCGGCCTTCGAAGCGCTGGGACTTGGCCGGCCGTATGCCAAGCTTCAGGTGCAAACAGAAGAATTTCAGGAATTCACGCAATTCGCACGGTCAAATCTTTCAGGGTTCAATATCACGGTTCCGCACAAAAAGACCATCATTCCATATCTTGATTCAATTTCCAGAGAAGCCGCGCTCGCTGAAAGTGTCAATACCGTAACGGTCAAAGACGGCATACTTCATGGCGATTCCACCGACGGGTTCGGTCTGGCGTCCGCGCTGGCAGACGCCTTCGGACTGAAAGTCAAAGACGGCAGTTTCTTTTTCATCGGCTGCGGCGGCGCCGTACAGGCGACAGCATTCCATTTTGCGGCTAACAAGGCGAAAAATATGTTCTTTGCCAACCGCAGTATTAACAAAGTCGAGGAACTGGTTAATAAGCTTTATTCGGCGTTCCCGTCCGGACATTACGAGTTCTGCGGACTGGACGATAAAGATAAAATGCAGACTTTCATCCAAAATTCAAAGGCGGCAATTCAAGGCACCAGCCTGGGGCTTAAGCCTGACGATCCGATGCCGATGCCGCCGGAACTGTTAAAAGACATCTGCGTTTACGATACAATTTATAAAAAGACCCCCTTGCTGCAACATGCCGAAGCCGCCGGGCTCAAAACCGCCGATGGCAGAACCATGCTGCTCTATCAGGGAGCAAAGTCGTTTGAAATATGGACCGGCAGGCAGGCGCCGGTCGAAATCATGCGCCATGCGCTGGAACAGGCGGTAATCGCCCGGAGCGGTGTAAAACCATGAACGAATACCCCTACCCTTTCTCGCCTGACGTCATGCCGGCCTGGCACGTTATGGTATTTGTGCTGGGAGCATGTATCGGGAGCTTCCTGAATGTCTGTATCTGGCGCATTCCGCGGGACGAATCCATTGTTACCGCGCCATCGCACTGCCCGAAATGCGGACACGATATCGCGTGGTATGAAAATATTCCGCTTTTGAGCTGGCTGTGCCTGAACGGCAAATGCAGCAAATGCAAGTCGCCGATAACATTCAGATATTTCTGCGTGGAACTGCTGACGGCGGTATTGTTCTACATCCTTTTCTATAAAGTCACTTTCGACCATCAGCCGCTGAGTATTTTAATCGTTTACTTTGGCGTGACAATGCTGATCGTAACCACCATTTTCATTGATATCGAGCATTTTCTGATTCCGGATAAAACGACTTACCCGGTCATGCTGCTGGGAATTGCAATGTCGTTAGCGTTTCCGGAAATATGGGGAGCTTCAACGACCAGACTCCAGTCATTCGTTTTCTCCGCGGCCGGCCTGCTGGTCGGCGGAGGAATCATGGCGCTAATGGCTGTTTTCGGCAAAATGATGTTCAAAGTTGAAGCGCTGGGCTGGGGCGATGTCAAATACATTGCCGCCATCGGAGCCTGTCTCGGCCTGAAAGCCTGTTTCTTCTCCGTCCTTTTCGGCTCGCTGACCGGCGCTGCCGCCGGGATTGGAATCATGCTTTTCAAGCACAGCAATTTGAAAACGGCGATTCCTTTCGGCCCGTTTCTCGCGACCGGAACATTTATATGGATGTTTTATGGAGAGAGGCTGACGTTTCTGTATCTGCAACTGTTCCGGCATTGACCGCCAGCGGATAATCTGCGTAAAAAGTAGTTCCTTTTACCGGTTCCGAAACGAAAGACACCGTTCCGCCAAGGAATTTCTCCGTTAGCAGTTTCATACTGTAAGTTCCCAACCCCCGGCCCGCCCCTTTGGTGGAAAAAGAACGCTTAAACAGGTTTAGCTGGATATCCCGGCTGATATAAATCTGGTTGTTGACGAAAAATCTTACTTTGCCTTCAAACAGACAACAACCAATGGTAACGGTATCGCCATTGCGGGACGCTTCCAGCGCGTTCTTCGTCATATTGCCGATAACCCTGCGCACAAGCCGTCTATCGGAAGTAAAAGTAATATTAATTGAATCGCCGACAATTTTCAGCTTCCTGTTTTCAGCGACAGGATGATTGGAATATAAATCAAAAATATCTTTAAGCACTTCGCCGGAACTGGTGGATTCCTGCTGAAGAACAATCTCATTATTTTCCGCCATGACCAGATCGCGCTGCGCGCCGATCTCCTCAAGCAGTTCCTGCGATAATTTCACCAGGATGCCGGAATATTCCTTGAATTTATCCGCATCGCCGTCAACCATGGAAAGCAAACCGTAAATTCCTGATGAAGTATTAGTCAGATCATGGAAAAATATGTGTTCAAGCAAAGCACGGAACTTCTCGTCCGCAATATCGCGAATCGTAAAAATAGTATAAAGCTTGCCATCGCGTTCATAAGGCGTGGACCATACCCTGAAGTTGAAAGTCTTATCGCCGTCCAGAGTGCTGACCGAACATTCCTGAACATCCCTGACTCCGGATTGGCTGCTCAATATAGCTCTTACCGCGCCGCAAACCCGGCAGAACTCGCTGGTGCCGCAGCCGGAAACTTCATGCGCATGCGAGCAGTTAAGTAATTCGCCTGGACGCAGTCCTGCAATACCGGATATATCTTTTTTGCCCAGATAGTTCAGCATGGACTGATTGGCAAACACAATCTGCCGGTATTTATTCAAAATTAAAGTAAAGTCCGGTATCGAGCCGAGAACCGTACCCAGCAGTTTATCGGAGCCAAAGGCATCAAGCTCAGATTTCAATTCCATCGCCGAAGCTCTTTGCGGAGACGCAAATCTGGTGTCGAAAAACGAGTCAATATCATCAGTCATATCCTACCTCCATATAAACTATGTATCATTTATTGCCTGTAGTTTTCAGCGGATAATCAGCATAAAATGAAGTACCCCTGTCCGGATCCGAAACGAAAGATACCGTTCCGCCGAGAAATTTTTCCGTAAGCAGTTTCATACTATAAGTACCGAGACCGCGTCCCGCCCCCTTGGTGGAGAAAGAACGTTTAAACATATTCAACTGGATATCCCTGCTGATATAGATCGGATTATTAACGAAAAATCTTATCTTGTCTTCAAAAATGCAATTGCCGATAGTAACAATGTCATCATTGCCCGATGCTTCCAGCGCATTCTTGGTCATGTTGCCTATAACCCTGCGGACAAGACGCTTATCAGAACAAAAATCAATGTCAGCCGAATTCTGATCCAATCTTAATTTTTTATTTGCAGCAACAGAGCTATTCGAATACAAGTCAAAAACGTCCTTGAGTATTTGCATTGAACTGGTTGCCTCATCCATTGGCACAATCTCGTTATTTTCCGCCATGACCAGATCGCGCTGTGCCCCAATTTCCTCAAGCAGCTGCTGTGACAATTTTAACAGAATGCCGGAATATTCCTTGAATTTTTCCGCATCGCCTTCAACCATGGAAAGCAAACCGTAAATTCCGGAAGAGGTATTAGTCAGGTCGTGAAAAAACACATGCTCAAGCAAAGCTCGGAATTTTTCATCGGCAATATCACGAATCATATAAATCGTGTAAAGCGCCCCGGCCCGTTCATAAGGCGTGGTCCAAACCCTGAAATTGAAAGCCTTTCCGCCGTCACAGGAGGTAATTGCGCACTCCTGAACATCTTTATTATTGTTCTGACTGTTCAATATTGCCCTGACCGAACCGCAAACACGGCAAAATTCAGTTGTACCGCAACCGGCAACGTCTTTCGCATGAGAACAGCCAAGCAACTCGCCAGGCCGCAGTCCGACGATTTTCAATAAGTCGTTTTCGCCAAGATAGTCCAGCATCGCCCGATTGGCGAACACAATCTGCCGGTACTTGTTTAAAATTAAAGTTAAATCAGGAACCGCATCAAGAATCGCATTTAACAACCCGTCAGAGTAGAATGTTTCAATTTCAGCTTTCAGCTCGTCAGCTGATGCCTTATCCGGAGATGCAAAATTTGTATCAAAAAATGAACATTTCTCAGTAACCATTATTTATATCCCAATCTAGTGCAAACAAGACGCCTGTTTATTCTCATTATCAATTATTTCAAAAGGATAGTCCGCATAAAATGTGGTTCCATTCTCCCTGGAGCTCTGAAAACTGACGCGGCCTTGCAGAATATTTTCCGTAAGCAGTTTCATGCTGTATGTTCCCCAGCCCCGCCCCTTGCCCCTGGTGGAAAATGACCGTTGAAAAATGTTCAATTGAACATCGCCGTCAATATATCCGGGATTGTGAACGAAAAAGCGGACTTTATCATCGAGTCTGAAACAACCTGCAATAATTTCATCGCCGCCCGAAGAGGCTTCCAGTGCGTTTTTAAGCATGTTGTCCAGAACTCTGCGGATAAGTTTGGAATCAGAGGAAAACATAATGTTCTCCGCGGCCTGATCAATCGTGATTATTTTATTCCGCGCTATATCATAAGACGCCGTAGTCTTCACAATTTCATTCAGTAATGCAATAGATGAAATTTCCCCGCAGTCAGGAATGACTTCTCCGGATTCAGCCAGCATCATATCTCTATGTGAATTGATTTCTTCATGCAGTTTGTCTGCCTGTTTTTTAAATAGTCCGGAAAACTGAAGGAATTTCTCAGCGGAATCCCCGATTACCGCAAGCAGTCCGTAAAGCCCGGTGACAGTATTTAACTCGTCATGGAAAAATATGCGTTCCAGTGCATTATGATATTTTTCTATCGAAATATCCCGCAAAATAAACAGCACATAGTCTTCGCCATTTTTTTCATAAGGCGCCGTCCATACCCTGAAATTAAAACAGGTCTTGTCCATAGAGGTTACAGAACACTCTTTAACGTCGCTAATTTTATGCAGACTGTTAATAATGGCATTGACCGCGCCGCAAACTTTGCAGAAACCGGCGGTGCCGCATCCCTCATAGCCATCCTCAATCCAATGGATGCAATTCAAAATTTCGCCGGGACGCAGTCCGGCAATATCCATAATGTTGCTTTTTTTCAAAAAATCGAGTAACACCTTGTTAGCGTAAACCGCCTGACGCTGAGCATTTAGAATCAAAATAAAATCAGGCATAAGATCAAGCAGTGAACAAAGTTCGTGATCCTGTCTAAAAATTTTCACCTGCCGTACAACCTCAGCAGGGTTGGCTCTTTCCGCCGAAGCAAATGCCGTTGCCATTCAGAAACCTCCCAATATAATCCTTTGACTATTATAGATTATATTATATAATTCGCATAATTAAAAGTTTTTTTCAAAAATAGAACGGTTTTTTATGGAAATTAGTGCCATGTAAAGCTATAATTACTGTTTTTCAACAATAAAGCATTTAGTAAATTATGTTAAAATCAAAGACTTTTTTTGACTGGTGGCAAAGCGAGAAACTGAATTTCGAAGCAATATTGTTCGATATTGACGGCACACTGGTCTCCGGACTGCATCTGCTTGATGGAGCGGATGTGCTGCTGGAACAACTAAGACATCAAAAATTTCCATTTTATCTGCTGACGAACGATGGCAACCATTCACCGCAGGAAAAAAGTATTCTGGTCGGCAAGGCCGGACTGAAAATATCGCCGGACGAAATTGTATCTTGCGGAATGGCGATCGCGCATTTCGTGGAACATCACAACGCGTTCGGACAAACTTTTTTTGTAATGGGGGATCTCGGCAAACCATGTTACGCCGAGGCCGCAGGTTTGAAAGTATGCCGGGATGTATCTCAAATCCATGCTTGTTCAGGTGTAATTATTGGCGAAGGTTTTTATGACTGGCAGAAAAATATCAATGCCGTCTTCAATTTTTTCATCAAAAAACCGGAGATGCCGCTGCTGGTGCCTAATCCGGACAGTTACTGGCCTAACGGCAAAGGCGGCGAATTCGGCATCGGCGCCGGTGGCAAGGCAAGATTTATCTGCGGAATTCTTGAAGAAATGGGCATTGCCGTCAAACTGGAATATTTCGGAAAACCCTATTCGGCTATTTATGAATATACTGTTGATCTGCTGAAAAAGCGTTTCGGGCTGCCGGACAATATCAGCTACGGCAAAATACTCATGCTCGGAGACTCGCTTAAGTCGGACATAAAAGGCGCAAATATTCTAGGCATAAAATCAGGCCTGATGCTTACCGGGATTACCTCCGCCGAACAGGCGCTGGCGGCAGGAGATGAACTGAAGCCGGACTTCATTTTCGCATCCATCGGCTGATCTGTCAGCCTATTGCTCTATAACAACCTTACTTTCATCCGAGTTGGCTCTCAATTCAGGAGCATAAACAGCCTTTGCCTCAGCCGGCAGGGCGCTGAATTTGCCGGGGAATCCGGCTCTCACCCGGTAAATCAAACGGTGAATGCCGCGCGGCATTTCGCGGATACTGAATGATACTTCGCGTTCACGGTATTCAACATATGCGCCCAGTCCCGCTCCGCAATAACCGCTTAAATATTCAACCGGCTCGAAGCCGGCAGCTTTATGATCTGAAACAACCACATATTCGAAATCGTTTTTCGCATTGATGACCATTTCAATTTCGACCAGATCGCCGGCGTTCAGTTGATCGCCGTCTGCAAGCGGCTGCCGGTTATATTTTTCGACCGTCTGCAAAAGCGGACTGCCGCCGATGCCCGGGGTCTGCTGAACAGCGCTTCCCCGGGTTAATTTATAATATTTTCTTTCTAAAGATAAATCGGATTTAGCGCTTTTAATGGTCTTCTCAAGCGAGAAAAAGAACAGCGAAGCGCTGAAAAACAATGGCCCGGTGCCTTTGCGGCGAAGTTCAATGGTGTGCTTGCCGGATGATACGTCGGCTCCTTTGAGCAGTAATTCAGCGTCATAAGTAAACAGGTTCCGGGGACTGATGCTGACTTGTTTTTTCAACTGCCCGTCAAAATATACTTCCAGATTGATATTGGAACTGATTTCATTTGAAGAAGCAAAATAATCCGCGATCGCTTCAACACACAACGCAGTCTCTCTTGGAGAATTCCAGCATGTTGAATTTCTCCGGTTATTTACCAGATATTTAGCCAGCCACGCGGTATGTTTGTCTTTAGGCTTGCAGAGCGCAAGCAGTTTCAGATAAAACGCCTGTGTTTCAATTTCGTTGCCATACCAGTTCCACCATGGATTGTTTGGCGGAAATTTAAGATATGCGGTCTGATTTTCCGGGTCTTCGATAGCAAACTGGTCAATATTCTGCAGGATCATGTCAAGTTTCTGCTTGTCATCAAGCATCTGGATGGTCAATCCGCACAGAGTCAGGCCGTAAAGACTTAACTGACGGCGGCAGAAATAGAGTTGCTCCGTTATAAAACGGTCTTTCTGCCCGGCAAGCGTCAGCACATAATTCACCAGCGCATCAATATTGGAAACCGCCGGCTGCTGCTTTGCCGCCAGTTCGCTTTGCAGTTTAGCTGCTCTGGACTGCTGCCATACTTTCAACCATGCCACTCCGCGGGACAGCATTGTCTGGTCCACGTTAATTCCGTTATTCCTGGCAGTAATCAGTCCTCTGACCACATAAGCGGTCGTATCCGCCCATGAATTTTCATAGAATCCGCTGAACCAGCCCCAGCCGCCGTCGCCGTTTTGCATCGCCATCATCGTTTCAAGCGATTTTGCGGCATAGCCCGCCAGCCTGGCGTTGTCAAACACCGGCAATGCTTCAAAGCGCTTCCAGCGTTCAGCGCGCTCTCTGGCGTCACCCTGTTCTGAAGGATTCAAGTTTGTCAGTTTATTCTTTAAATCACTAAGTGAAATATCAAATTTCTTCAGAGCGTTAGCCACGGTCACTGCCGGCACGAAACGATTGACGGCGCTGACCGTGTCCTTCCCTTCCGGCCCCATCAAATATGGCAGCGCATCAACAATCGACATCGCAATTGACGGAGAATATCTCACAGATATCTGCACCGATTCCGGAATTCTGTTTGTCGGCACATCAAATGTGACAAAGGCGCTTCCGGGTGAGTCGTCATTCAAACATCCGCTGCATGAAATTTGTTTTTCAATCCCGTGAATGTCCACCGGCAGCTCCATTCTAACCGTATCCGAACCGTTTTTTCCGACAGCCGAAATTTCAACATTTGCAGTACCTTTTCTGAAAGCCCTCACCCGCCAGTCAACTCTGACATTCCCGCCTGTCGGCACCGTCACTTCCCGCTCAGCAGTATCAATTGATTTAATGGAATCACCTTCCAGCCGCAACATTACTTTAGAAGATTCGGCGTTTTTCTCATAATTATGAACAATTCCGGCAATGACCACTTCATCATCCTCGGTAAGGAAACGGGGAATTTCCATCCTTACCAGAAAATCTTTGCTGGTTACAAGCTCTGTTTCTCCTTGTCCGGCGCAGAGGCCTTCACCCATGCTCCATACATTGATTTTCCAGGTGGTGAGATTATCGGGAAAATCAAATGCCAGTTCGGCTTCCCCTAATGAATCAGTCTGTATGTTCGCCGCCCAGAACAAGGCGTCAGCGAAATTCTTTCTTACCGCGCCTGGATGATCAGCAGCCGCCTCTGATTCAACCGCATCCAGAGGCCCCCCTGACTTACCGGCCGCCGCCATCATCCTGGAACCGGCAGCCATCGTCTTGCCGTTTTCTCTCCTGCCGCCGGAAATATCCCCTAACACTCCGAGCGGACGCAAAGCCACCTGATTCTTCTCATACATATTATCAAAGACATATCCAAGATTACAGGAACTATTTTCGTAATAATACCTTTTCCAACCCCAGAAAAAGGATTTTATATCCGCAATGTTCGACCCCCCGCTGACGTACTCGACAGCTTTATCATAACCAGTAGCGACCAGTCTGGCGGATTTTACCGGATTTCCGGACAGATCGGTTACTTTCAATGTTATTTTTGCCTTCTGTGACGGCTTATACACTTTCCCGGCGGATGTCACCGCAACTTTCAGTATTTTCTTCTCAGGGGGAATAATTACTTGTTTCACATCCCGGTTTAACCTGCCGTCAGCGACAGACCAGACCTCAACAAAAATATTCGGCATATCGGTATTGCGTATACTGATAGAAGTAGTCACATTTCTATCGCGGATATCAAGCACTTCGGGAAGCGCTGAATCACTTCCCGAGGAAGCCCGCGTGAAGACCAGCACAGTTGATTCCTTTTTTTCTGTTGCAATGATTAATTCCGCGGCCTCGCCCGGACTGTACTCATTTTTTTCGACCATAATTTCAACCGGATTAAATGTAAAATCATCATAAAGTACCTTTTCGCCAAAAACCCTCAGCAGGCATTTGCCGCGGATAGTATTGCCGCCGGTATCGGAAACATCGCATACTATCCTGTATTGTCCGGAATCTCCAACTCTGAATTTCACCGTGCCGCCATTTTCATCCAATGTAATTTTAGTTTCTTTTACGACGGTCTCCTCGGTAACGCCTTTTTTGTCCGTCGCAACCCTGAGCAGTTTTAACGTACCGGTTCCTGAAACGTTTTTACCGTCGGCAGCTACAGCCCGGACATTCAGCACGGCATAATTATCGGTGCGGTAATATCCTTTATCCAGCCAGCAGTAGACTTTAAACGGCTTCCCTGTAGTAATAAAAGATTTTTTAACGACAACGGTGTTCAAAGAAGCGTCGGCAACTTCCGCCGATATCTCATAGCGGCAGTCAATATTGCCGTAAAAAACTTTAACCGGCGCTGTATCTATAGTCAGAGACAGGCGGCCGTTTTCATCGGTGCGGGCTTCATTCTCCATAATCAGTTCAGGCGGTAAATCATTGGGATATGGAATAATGGCAGATTTGGCCGCCGGAGACTGACCGGCAGCGAAACTGTCGCCGTACAACCAGTTCCACGAACCGGGCTGAACCCAGTTTTCCGGCTGTGAATAGCGCATAACCTTGTATTTTACTCTGGCATTAACCACTGGCGCATTAAAATAATAATCCGCCTTCAAGGTGACATTGAAACTGTCGCCGGTCTTTACGGGTTTCTCCGGCCCGTCCAGCAGCGCTTCATATTCAGGTTTGCGGTACTCCTCGACCCGGAATGAACAATATCCGCCAAGCTGCTCAATATAGATGAAATAACTGCCCAGTTCCGCATTGGGCGGAATCACAAAATAACCATCAAGCGCGGCATACTGATCCGCCTGCATGTCCTTTTCAAAAACTTTCTGACCGCGCGGTGAAGTAATTACCACTTTGCATGATTTACCGGCGAAATCCAGGGCATTGGCATTTCCATATCCGGCATTGCCGATCCAATACTTAAAAAACATCTTCTGGCCGGGCCGGTAGACCGGGCAGTCCGTAATGCAGAAAACTTTTCTCTGCGCTTCATCTTCTTTAACCGTATCGCCGTTTCTGTAAAAATAAGAGAACCCCTGCACCGCATTCCTGCCGTCTGCGGTTTTCGCCTCCACCATATACACATAATTCCGCCGGAGCAAATTAGTATCAAGCAGATAAAAACCGCGTTCATTGGCAACGGCCTTGAATTCATGCGTAATCACTTTGGACTTGCGTCCAAGTTGCTTCTGTTCTTCCGGATTGCTGATAAATTCGTTGACATATCCGAAAAAAGACAATTCAGCGCCTGGAACAATCCTGCCGCTGTTCGCGTCCATTATCACATACAGTCTAGAATTACCGGAAGATCTTTCAGCCATCACCGTGTCGGTGATCCACAAAATCTGCAACGAAGTATTGCCGTTGGGCAATGATGCCTTGACTAAATACACACCGGCATGCTTCAGCGGAATTTTGATACTGGCAACAACATCCATATTGTCTCTGCCCGGCTCAAACTTTTCTTTCCAGGCGGCAAGTTTCTGTTTCCGGTATTTTTGTTCATTGCGGTCAAGCAGCCAGTTGCCGATAGATTCAGGCGAAATGCCGCGTGGATTGGATTTTTCCGTTTCCAGCATGGACTGAAGTGAACTTTTGATGTCGCTTATGAACTCGTCAATATCCACCCGGTAAACTTCCATATTCGCTTCCGGAGAATTCCGGTATCTGAAATTCAAAACCGGCTCTCTGCCGGCCGGAAATACTCCCGCCTGCATAAAACATCCCAGATTGCCGGTAATTTGCTCAAGTTCAGTTTCCCTGAATCCGTTTCTGCCGCCGCCGAATGCGGCGATTCCAGACTTCCAGAATTCTGCCGCTTTTTTATACTGCTTCCGGTCAGTGAATATTCTGGCCAGAATATCCATGGAGTCCGCCGCGCCGGCGTCTCCGGCGGCAGCCAGCTCTCTGAACATTTTGATATAATTGAATTCATCCGGCAGCTTGAAACGTTTAATCCCGCTGGCCAGTTTGGCGATAGTCTCGTCTTCCGGCAGTTGCTGAACGGCAAAAGGGCTGTCAGTTGTTGATGTCGTTTCAGCAATGTTAAACAGGTTCCCGATAGTCTGCACACCAAACTGGCGATAAAGAAATAACGCCAAATCCCGTTTAGAATTTTTGTATCCGTTTGCTCCGGCCAGCGCCAATGCCATACGCCAGCGTTCGCCGTCATTCGCCGCCAGTTCGAAAGACTTCGGCATTTTGTAAAAAACCGGATTCCCTTTAGCATCGACCGGGGCGCCGGAAATTATAATACGCCCCATCATGAAATGCCCGAAGGTTCTTTCATAAGGCGGAATAACTGAAATATCAGTCAAGTATTGCAGTTTATAAGCATTATTATAGCCGCGTCCGGCCATCAGTGTCTCGGACAACGCAGCATAGTACTGGCCTTGTTCAGGAGATTTAGCCTGGCCGGGTGTATTGACTGCTTTCATCAGCAGACGCAGCGCCAGCACCCGGTCTCGCTCGAAAGCGCTCACATTTTCACCGCCGCCATTTGAGTAACCGCGAATAAACTGACCGCCGATCAAAAAACCGTCATGAGTAATTCTCATGAAAGCGGCCGCCGCCGCATTAAGCATTTCCGGACTGCCGCCGTGTTTTTGTAATACCGTGGCGGTAAAACTGTCAAATATATCAATTTTACCGGCTTTAATCAGGCAATCCACTGCATTGGAATAATATTTACCAGTTCCGTGAGCGCCTTCCGGAACTTCCGCCAGCAGCTTTTTATACAGTTCAAACGCATCGCGGACATTGCCGTTCTGCTGCATTTTTTCCGCCGCTGCTGCTGTATCTGCTATACTTTCCGGCTGTGCTGCAATAATACTGACTGTAATACACAGCGACAACAACAAACTTATTATCTTTTTCATTATCAAAATTGCCTGCAATAAAATTATTTCAACATTTTCTTCAATTACTACCGGAACGCAATCTTAAATCAAGTAAAGATTCCGATTCAGTATATAATAGACCCTAAAGAAGATAAATTCTTAGAAAAATTATAAAAAAATACCAAAAAGATAATCATAGGAGTTGTAAAGAAATAAGTGCCATTTTTATACTGAGGGTATCGGGGAGAAATTTCGGGCTTGCCGGAGAGGAGCAAAGCCATCGCTTTGTAACGAACCGGCAAAGCCGAAAGCGCCACCGATACACCAGTAGAAAGTACCAGTTATTTTTGAACGACTCCATAGTAGGCAGTAAACAGGAAAACAGATTTATCACAGAGTTCACGAAATAAAGACAAATACAGCTTCACCACGAAGAACATAACGTTAAAGTATTCAGCATATAATTGCGATGGTCGTAGTTATATGCTGACTAATGGTTTACTCTGTGAACCCGGTGCACTCTGTGCACTCTGTGCACTCTGTGCACTCTGTGCACTCTGTGCACTCTG
>JBAWXM010000053.1:0-20334 GCA_037144075.1 Lentisphaerota bacterium
GCCGTTGACGCTCAGCCAGGCCGGCATCGCATTCGGGTTTCTGACGAGCGAACTGTCGGCGGAAAACTCCAGCCGCTTTAAGGCGGTCACATAGTCGTAGATCTCTATATTCGTGGCGTACCAGATCGTTTCATCGCCTGCAATCTCCGCGCAGAAATCCTCGATCAGGTTCCAGTTTTCGTTCCGGTCGAATTCGTAGCTGTGACCCCAGACATAAAATACGGAAAACGGGTAAGACGTTTTCTTGAACTGCGCCGTCAACTCCATCAGATTATCCCTGTGGTGACATGTCGGATGCCATTCCAGAAAATTGTCCGGCAGCACAAACCTGCCGGTGCTTTTTACTGTCCGGGCGTATACGATGTCCAGGCTTTTCAGCACTTCAATCACTTCCGGACTGTATGTGCCGAACGGATATGACATGCCGCGCACCGGATAGCCGGCTAATTTTTCCAGCTCCAGCCGGTCATCAAGCATTTCCCGCACCACTTCAGTTTTACTGATGCGTTCCAGGAACGGATGCGTATAACTGTGGCAGGATATCTCATGTCCTTGAAATAGTTCCGCAATCTCAGCCGGAAGAATGTTATTATTGTTGCCAAGCGTGCCGGCGTTCAGATGAAATGAGCCTTTGATCTTATGTTTATTGAGTATCCCGACCAGACGGCGGTCGGCGACATTGCCGTCATCATAACTTAAAGTCAGGGCTTTGGGTTTGGCTTCCGGAAATAAAAATCTGATGTTTCCGCGCATAAAAAATGCTCCTTACATTATTTTTTCAGAGAGTTCAGCTTTTGTTGAATTTTGTCTTTAAATTCCTGATCGGCGGATTGTTCAATCGCGCGTTTCCAGTATTCATCGGCTTCCGTTTTTTTGCCTAGTTTCAGGCAGGTTTCGCCGAGATGGTCGAGGATGTCAGCATTTTCCGGGTTGAATTTTTCCGCCTCAGTCAGCCGGCCGAACGCTTCAGCATAGCGGCCTTTTTTGAACAGCACCCATCCCAGCGTATCAATAAATGTTGCCTGATCCGGTTCCATGCTGACGGCTTTTCCCGCCCATACCAGCGCCTTGTCCAGTTCCGCGCCCTGTTCCGCCCAGAGGTAAGCCAGGTTGTTCATGGCCGCCGGAGATTCCTGATCCGCGGCCCGCTTATACCATTTGACGGCGCTGGCGGAATCATTGTTAGAATAAAAGTCTCCCAGTTCGAGTTGTGCCTTGAGCAAGCCCTGCCCGGCGGATTTTTCAAGCCAAGTCAGCGCCGCGGGCAGGTTGCCGCCATCCAGCAGGATATTGCCGTAGAGAAATTGTCCGAGGCTGTCGCCTTTTTCGGCAGACGCTTTATAGCAGGACAAGGCTTTCGGCTGATCCATTTCCACGCCATTTCCGCCGCAATTGTAAATAAGCCCGCAATGCGCCATGGCTTCACCCGAACCCTTGGCGGAAGCCGCCTCAAACCACTTAAGCGCTTCGGCATAATTGATTTCGACATCCTCATTGCCGGTCAAAAATACCCTGCCGAGTTTAATCATTGCGGCCGTATCGCCGCCGGTTGCTTTTTCCTGAAGCGATAGTATCGAGTCGCCTTTGTCTTCCGGTTGCGGTTTGCCGGCATCACCGCAACCGGCAGCGGCCAGCAGCAGCGCCGCACAGCAGCATAAAAACGCGGTTTTAAATAAGATATTCATTTTTTCCTTCATTCGTTTAAAACAGAAAACATTATAAACGATAGCGCATTTTTCTTAAAATGTAAACTAAAAACGCCATTTTAACCATGAATAACCGGAGATATTCACGAATAACCGGTAACGATATTGTATCGCATTTGCAGAAGATTATATTAAACCCTGCTTAATAATAAGGCGGTTTATTCCAAATGAAAACGATTTTAAAGAAAATTATTAATGCCGTAATTATATGTTTCAAGCGGTTTTCAGGTAAACAAAGCATACCTGAACAGCCGGGGCGGATCGGGGTGATCGCATGCCACTGGCTCGGCGATACGTTCTGGGCGTCTCAGACCATTCCATACTTGCAGCAGCGGTTTCCGGATGCGGAAATCCATATCTTCCTGCGCCGGGATTTCGCGGACCTTTTTTACAACATGATCGCTCCGGAGAACATTCATCTGGTTCCGGAAGTGATCAGCGACCGCAAACGGGAGAAGTTTTCGTGGATGAAACTGATTGCCGCCGCACGGAAATACCGTCCGCTGAATTTCGAGCTGGTGATTGACCTGACCGGCAACCGTTATTCGGCGCTGTTCACCAGGCTGCTGAAACCGGAATACTCCGCAGGCTTTGAAGGTGATGAGTTCGGGGCGCTTTATTCCATACGGGTTACAGCTGATTCTCATAAAAGGAAGCGGCTGCTGAAGGTGATTCAGGCAGTTGGCGGAATTTTTGATCCTGCGGAATTTCCACAGCCGCCCGAAACGCCTTTAAGTTTTGAGTCTGTCTGCCGGCAGCATGCTTTGCCGCCTGATATTCCGGTAGTTTTGATGGCGCCGAAGGCCGGATGGGCGGAAAAAGAATGGGGGATTGATAATTTTGCCGGCCTCGCGGCATTATTGTCGTCGGAAGGGTTTCAGATAATCATACTGGGCATGCCGGTGGATAAGGCGGAATGCGGCAGGATTATGGACCATGCCGGAGTCGGACATGCCGTTTTTTTTGCCGGAACTTTAAAGGAAGTTTTTGCGCTGATGGAAGGGTCTGCGATTTTTATTGGCGCGGATTCCGGACTGGGCCATATTGCGGCCTCATTTGAGGGTTGCCGGACCGTGATGATTTTCAAAGCCACAGACCCTGCGGAGCTGGTTCCGCTTGGCGCAAAAGCGTTTGCCCTGGACGGCCGGAACAAAGCTGTTACAGCAGACGAAGTTTTGTCGTACTGCCGCCGGCAGTAACTCCCGCCGGGAATGCAATTTATAGAATTGCACGATTGTTTTTTGCTTCCCGGACAGTTATATTCTCTATGCAGGGAAAAGATATAAAGGCTTCAACCACAAAGAGGAAAGAACCCATGAACTTAAAACAGCTGCTGGATCAGAAAAACCCCGTGGTTTTTTCAATCGGAGAAAATTCTTCTTTATGCGAATGCATCAAAATGTTGAACGAAAAGAATATCGGAGCACTGGTCGTCGTCAACCGCGAGAATAAAATCTGCGGCATTGTTACCGAAAGAGATGTGCTGAGACTGACCTACTCCTCGCCGGTCAATGTCTGCTCCGTGCTGGTTAAAGACGCCATGACTCCCCGCGACAAGCTGGTTACCGCCGAAGAAACAGACCTGATTCCCGGAATCATGGAGACCATGACGGCAAAGCGGATCCGCCATATTCCCGTGCTTAAAGACGGGGAAATCTGCGGCATTGTTTCCATTGGCGACATAGTCAAATTCCTGCTTGGCATGCTGATGGATGAAAACAAACAGATGAAAGATTACATTGCCGGCGGATTTTAAAAACTTCGCCCGCGTTTCGAATCCGGACAGGAATGAGAGATTATAACTCATTCCATCTTTATTATTTGGCGGCATCCCCGCCTGCTTGCATTTTTGCGTCACTCCAATATATTAGGTGGCTTTACGGTACAAGGAGCAGCATTGAAAGAAGGCTCAAACATTTACAGCGTAATCTCGGAGGAAAACTCCGGCAGGCTTGACAGGACGGCGGTCATATATCGCGGCGTCAGGACAACTTACGGAGCGCTCTTAAAACAGGTTGATGAAACGGCGTCCATGCTCGCGTCCCGCGGCATACAGGCGGATGACCGGGTCGCGCTGCGCTGTCCAGATTCCGCCGCTCATATTGTGCTGGCGCTGGCGCTGCTGAAAATTGGCGCGGTGCAGATTCCGGCGTCATTCACTCTGCCCGGAGCGGAAGTCAGGAATATCTGCGAACAAGTCAGCGCGGATGCTTTAATCTCTGCGTCATCGCTGCCGGACGGATGGCAGGCTGCTCCGGAAATGTCGCGGTTCAACTGCGCCGGCGATGAAATCCTCCTGCAAAAAATTTCGGTGCAGTCTCATATAGCGCCTGATCTGCCGGAACTGAATCCGGCTTTCATCAGATTCACATCGGGAACCACTTTCACTTCAAAGGGGGTAATAATATCGCACGGGTCGGTCATTTCCCGCACAGACTCCGCCAACGCCGGACTCAGGATCAGCAGTGATGACATCGTGCTCTGGACGCTGGCGATGGCATATCACTTTGTCGTCACTATTCTGCTGTTTCTGCGCAAAGGCGCAGCCATTGCCATTTGCGAGTCCCCCGCCGCGCTGTCAATGCCGCAAATGCTGGGGGCTGAAAAAATAACCCTGCTTTACATGTCGCCGTTTCACTACCATTTGATGTGCGAATCTTCCGCCTTTAACGCCACGATGGCGGAACACGTCCGCCTGGCAGTCACCACCGCTATGCCGATGGATCGCGAACTGGCGGAGAAATTCCGCGCTAAATTCAATATCCGCCCCCGTCAGGCCTATGGCATTATTGAAGCAGGCCTGCCATGCATAGACCTGGATGAAAAAGATTTCAGGCCGGGCGTCGTCGGCAGGCCGCTGCCGCCCTGCGAAGTGCGCATCAAAGATCCGGACGAAAACGGTATCGGCGCTATCATGCTGCGCTCGCCGGGCATGTTCGACGGCTACCTGTGCCCGTTCCGCCGCCGCGAGGATGTATGTGAAAACGGCTTTTTCAATACCGGGGATCTCGGCGTTATTGATGAATCCGGGCAGCTGATCATCGCCGGCAGATCAAAACAGCTCATAAACTTTGCCGGAATGAAAATATTCCCGTATGAAGTTGAGGAAGTTCTGCGTTCTTTCCCCGCGATTGAGGATGTTATGGTTTATCCGGTTAAAGACGCGGTTTACGGGGAAAAGCCGCAGGCCGATATCGTTTTCAAAACTGGCGCGGGAAGCCGTGACAAACTGCTTGATGAACTGAGAAAATTCTGTTACGCGAACCTCGCGCCTTACCAGGTTCCCAAGGGTTTCAATATTTGCGATGTGCTTGAACACACCGCCAGCGGCAAGCTTTCACGGAGAAATGAATTATGAACCGCCGGCGTTTCGGGGAAGTGCATGATTATGACTGGTTTCCCGGCGTCTGGCGGCGTGGAATGACGGATTTTCCTGCCTGCTTTGCGACCTGTTTTTTTCAATATGAGCCGGCGCTCCCGCGGATTGCCGGAATGCGGCATCGCCTGCCGGATTGAACTCACTGACACGTTTCCGGATGACGCATATGAATGGGAATGCGAACTTGTCAGGGTCCGGGAAAGTTGTTTATTTAACCGGGTTAATTCGGTAAAAACAGGAAGGATAACCCCTGATGGACACGAAGAGAAGTTTAAAAAAGATCAAAACATTGGTCCGGCATAGTCGGGCTAATCTGAATAAGGAAAAAATTTTATGCGCAGAGTGGTAATAACAGGCTACGGAATCAACAGCAGTTTCGGCTTCGGCGCCGACTTGCTGCAGGCAGGATTGGAACAAAACCGCTCCGGCGTCAGCCGGGTGGACGATCTGCCGGAATACAACGGACTGCAGTGCAGGATAGCTGCCCGTGCCGGGGAATGCGACGTCAGCGCCATTCCCAGACTGAACCGCCGTTCCATGGGCCGGGTGGCCCGCCTTGGAGCGCTTGCCGCGCTGGAGGCGGTTAAACACTGCGGAGCAACTCCTGAGATGATCGCCGCGCCGCGCACCGGCTGCATAATGAGTTCCACCATGGGCAGCGCCAGCGAATTCTATGCCACCTTTGAAACGATCTTCACTGAAAAAAACATCAGTTCCGTTTCCGGCATGCAATTTTTCAAATGCGCCTCCCATACCGTGGCAATGAACGTGGCGCAGATGCTTGGCATTCGCGGCGAGGTACTCAGTCCGTCATCGGCCTGCGCTTCTTCGATGCAGGCCATCGGGCTCGGCTTTCAGCTCATCCGGGCCGGCATCCTCGACATGGCATTCTGCGGCGGCGCCGAGGAAGTCAATTCCATGGTGATCGGTTCTTTCGAATCCGTATTCGCAACTGCTCCAGCCGCCCGCAACGACAATCCGGAGACAGCTTCGCGGCCGTTTGACGCGCAGCGCGACGGACTGGTATGCGGCGAAGGCGCCGGAGTAATCGTTCTTGAATCGCTGGACAGCGCGCAGGCGCGCAACGCCGCCATCCTGGGCGAAGTTGCCGGCTATAATACCTCCGCCGGCGGCAGTCATATCAGCCAGTCCGATGCCGGCGCAATCCGCGACGGCATCAATGCCGCACTGCGCGACGCCGGAGTTGCTCCGCAGGATATAGACTATGTCAGCGCCCATGCGACCGGAACAATTCAGGGCGACGCATCCGAGTCCGAAGCATTGCGTCAGGTATTCGGCGGCAGGGTTCCGGTGAGCAGTCTCAAAGGCTGCCTGGGTCACACGATGGGAGCGTCCGGCGCCATTGAGCTGGCGGCCTGTCTGATGATGATGCGCGACGGCGTCATCTATCCCACCAGAAACCTGGAACAGCCGGCGGAAGACTGCCTGGGGCTGAACCACATACAGCAGCAAACCACGGCTAAAATCAACTGTTTCATCAAAAACAGTTTCGCGTTCGGCGGAATCAACGCCATCCTCGTTTGCCGAAGATTTCACGCTTAGAATGAAGGTTGATTTTTCGGCTTTCGATTATATATTAAACCTGTTATATATAATGAGTTCTTGAAGAGATAATAATGAGGTAACAATTATAATGACCGATAACGAGATCAAAAGCAAGATCAAAGAAGTTTTTGTCAAGAATTTTGAGTTGGATGAAAACGAAATCCAGGATGACAAGCTGCTGTTTGACGACCTCGGCCTGGACAGTCTGGACATTGTCGACCTGATTGTCGGATTACAGCGCGTGTTTAAAATCGACCTGCGTAAATACTCGGAAATCAAAAATATCCGCACATTCGGCGATGTATGTAATGTCATGAATAAAATAATCAGCGAACATAAACCAGTTTAATGGATAAGACAATCGACGAACACAAATAGAGGTAACATTTGCAAATGGGTTCATCTCCGGGAGTCCGATTACGCTTGTTCAGTTTCCTCTTCTATGTGCGGTTCGTACTTGCAACTGTAATATACTGCCTGTTTATCGGCATACCGGAAATCATAATAATGCCGTTTGTTTTTTCAGCATTCCGCCGGAAAATATGGCGTAACCTGATAAGATTTTACGGCAGATTTGTAATCAGAGCATCCGGCTGGCCGTTTATCAAGGTGGAATATTACGACCTGGCGCCGGATGAAAAGTCCCCCGGGGTTGTTGTCGCCAACCACCGCTCCGGCGCAGATGCGTTCATGTTCGGCATGTGGCCGTGCGACCTGGTGCAGATAGCCGGGGAATGGCCGTTTAAATTGCCGTTTTTTGGATTGTTCGCCAAATTCGGCGGTTATTATAATATCAGCAAAATTGCGTTTGACGACTTTATCAGCGGGGCTTCGAATAATATATTGAAGGATAATGTTTCGGTGGTGGGGTTTCCGGAAGGAACCAGATCCTTCAACAGTGAGATGGGACAGTTCCACAGCGCTTTGTTCAGGCTGGCAGTTAAAATTAGCTGTCCGGTATATCCGTTTATACTACTGGGTACGGGGAAAGTGGTGAACCGCCAGTTCGTGGTCAGGCCCGGCTCCATCAGGATGTATAAACTGCCTGCCGTGAGTCCGGAGCAATTTGCCGGATGGACTCCGTTCCAATTAAAAGTTTATGTCAGAAACCACATGGCGGCAAAGATTGCCGAACTGGAAAAATCGGGTAGTTAATGAAACAGTTCATATATGACCGGAATCGGGAATATCTAGACAGGGACGCGATCCGCGGCGAACAGGCGCTGCTGCTGGCGGAACATCTTGAGTACTGCCGGGCCAAATCGCCGTATTACGCGAAAAGATGCAAGGATATCCCGGCAGTGACGGCGGCAAACAGTTTTGACATTCTCGCATCCATGCCCTTTACCAGCAAAGACGAGCTGGGCGGAAATGTCAATCAATTTGTCGCCGCGCCGGAGTGCGACATTCGCGACATCGCGTTTTCCTCCGGAACCACCGGAGCTCCGCTGCCAATCGTCTACACCGAAAACGATCTGCGGAGACTGGCCTATAACGAGCAGAAAGCGTTCATCGCCTGCGGCATGACTCCTCTGGACAAAATATTGCTGACCTGCACGATGGACCGTTGTTTTATTGCCGGTCTGGCTTATCGCGAGGGCGTGCGTGCCGTCGGGGCCTCAATCATCCGCAACGGCTTGAATTCGCTGGAGAGCCATGCCGGGATTATCGCAACCCTGAAACCAGACATCATCATCGGCGTTCCGTCATTCCTGAAAAAGCTGATTAAATTCCTGGCTGCCGAAAACATCGAACACAGGTTCGTCAAAAAACTGATCTGCATCGGAGAACCGGTGCGCGGCAGCGATTGTCAACTGAGTCTGTCAGGCCGCCTGCTGGAAAACCTGTGGGGATCCAGAGTTTATTCGACCTATGCTTCATCGGAAACGATTACGTCATTCTGCGATTGCGAAGCCGGCTGCGGCGGACATCTGCACCATGATCTTGCCATCCTTGAAATAATTGACGACAACGGCAGACGGTGCGGCCCGGGCGAACAGGGGGAAGTAGTTATTACTCCGCTGCAGATGGAAGGCATGCCGCTGCTGCGCTTCAAAACCGGCGATATCAGCCAGTATTTCGACGAACAATGCGCCTGCGGCCGTTCCACTCCGCGCCTCGGCCCGGTTGCCGGACGCAAACAGCAGATGATGAAGATCAACGGCACAACCGTCTATCCGGAAACGGTATTTTCTTGTCTCGAGGCCCTGCCCGGCATTATTGATTACTATATCGTTGCGCAATCCAGCGACGGACATCTGACACAGGCGGAAGTCGCGGTTTCGATCAGCGACGACAGCGGACTGACCGTGGAGAATATCAGCGCCCGGATTGCGGCGGCCGCACGTGTGCGCCTGCCAGTCGCCGTCAAACCATGTGATCAAGTATATCAGCAAATTTTTTCCGGCGCATCACGCAAACCAGTGCGTTTTTTCATCGCTGACGATAAAGAAGAACTCAAGGGGTAATTAATGGACGGGAATGTAAACAGCAGTCTTGATGATGGCTTCGCTTCATTTTCGCCGGCGTACTCTCTGGAATTGATCCGGCGGACGGCTGCGGACAACCGCCTGCTGAGCATAGAAATAGAGCCTACCTTGAGCTGCAATTATCGCTGCCCGTACTGCTATGCCTCCAAAAATGACGCGCCTGCTGACGAACTCAGTTTCGATGAGCTTGCAGATGTGATAAAACAGGCCGGGGAACTAGGCGCCGAGCGGGTGATTATTCTGGGCGGAGAGCCTTTGATCTATCCGCGTATTTTTGAGTTGATCGATTACATCTCCTCGCTCGGCATGTCCGTCGAGCTGTTCTCCAACGGCTCATTGCTGACGGCCGAAACGGCCGGCAAACTCTTTAAAGCCAATGTCAGGCTGGCGCTTAAACTCAATTCTTTCAAAGAGGACGTTCAGGCAATGCTCACCGGTGAAGCAGACGGGCTGAAAACGGCCATGCAGGCGCTGAAAAATGCAGTGACTGCCGGTTATGCGCGGGGCAATGAACTGCTGGCGGTCAGCACCATTATATGCCGTCCCAACCTCGGCGAAATGGAAGATTTGTGGAGATATCTGCGCGACCGTCACATAATCCCATATTTCGAGGTTATAACTCCGCAGGGCAAAGCTGTTGAAAACGCCTGGCTGCAACCGTCATCCGAAGAAATTCGCGGAGTCTTTGAAAAGTTATCGGCGCTGGACCGCGGATACGGCTATAACTGGGAACCTCGTCCTCCTCTTGTCGGAGACCGCTGCCTGCGTCACCAGTATTCCTGCCTGGTCACCAGTACCGGCCATGTCTTTCCCTGCGTCGGCATTGACATCCCGGTGGGCAGCATCCGCCAGATGCCGCTGCGGGAGATAATCAGCGGCAGCGAAATCATCCAGGACCTCCGCAATCATCTGAACACCATCAAATCGGGCTGCGGAGCCTGCAAACTGGCTGACGAATGCTACGGATGCCGCGGCACGGCCTATCAGATGACCGGCGACTGGCTGGCATCCGACCCGCTGTGCTGGCGGAATGACAGCAGTAAACACCCCGTCAGGACATTGCCGGCGGACGCCGCCGGACTTATCCCGCATAAAGCGCCGATGCAACTGATAGACTCTCTGGAGAAAGTCGGAGAGAAAACTTTCGTCGCATCAGTAAAAATAGCGCCGGACAACCAGTTTCTCTCGCCAAACGGAGAAATGATTGAGTCGGCCTATATCGAGATGATCGCCCAGACGCTGGCGGCAGGCAATAATTTTCGCGAACAGTCAAATGCGGGGGGAATGCTTGCCGGCGTGAAAGACTTTATAGTGCATGGTTCATGCCGGGCGGGTGACAAACTGAAAATTACCTGCACGAAGAAAATCAAATTTGACAACTGGAGCATCATCTACGGTGAGGTATACCTCGAAAACGAACTCATAGCCGAAGGCGAGTTAAAAATATGGACAGCTCAATGAAATATATACTTGCAGTTACCATCGCCGCTATCACATTGTGCAGCTACGCGCTCAATGGCGGCGATGTCCGGACGAAAGACGTTGACGATGCTTTTGCCAGAATCAATCAATCCATGCGGGAGATATCAACCTTCAGTGCGAAATTCAAGCAGATTAAAAAGTTCCGCATTCTTACCTCGCACATGGTTCTGGATGGTTCGCTGTACATCAACCGCGCTCCGTTTAAACTGGCCTGGCGCATTGAGAAGCCGATCGAGTACGCGGCAATCATCAGCGAAGACCGGCTGCTGCAATGGGACAGAGATACTGACCGCACCAAAGAATACAAATTCAGCGACAACCCGATGCTGGGAATGATCGCTAAAATATACCATGATATTCTCCTTGGAGATTTTTCCAGGATTGCTCAGGACTGTGACATTTCAGTTGATAAACCGGCTTATACCGTCAAGGTCACGCCGCAGGCTAAAAGCAGCATGGGCAAAGCCGTTTCTAAAATTATCTTTGTCTTCAGCAAAGACTTCCGCAATCTCATCTCCGTTTCCATTGATGAATCCGGCGGCAACAGCACAACCATTGATTTCAACGATATAAAAATTAACGGTATTATTCCGGAAAACGCATGGATGACAGGAAATGATTTTTGACCTGAGACGCTACCGCAAGATTATTATTGTTATCCTTATTGCCATTGTCGGCATCTGCCTGCTGCTGCTTGCCGGCAAAAAATACAGCAGCGACATCACGGATATGCTGCCCGAAGGATCTGTCGCAGCAAGGATGCTGAAATACCTCCAGGAAGAAAACATCGCCGGCAGAATAACCGTTGAACTTCGCCTGAAGGACAACTGTGAAAATTTAAAATTGCTCCCGCAATCCGTGACACAGCTTGAAACGACGCTTAAGCACCCGGACATTATCTCCATCTTTACCGGGTTTGCCATGCCCGGCGCGGAAACGCTGGCCGGAGCATACACCGCACTGCCTGAATTAGTCAGCAAAGAAGATATGACCAGAGTGGCTGAAATGACCGGTATGGATGAAATCAGCAGGACCATGCGCGGCAATTACATCCGCCTTGCGGCGCCCGGCGGAGCTGAAATGTCCTGTTTCATTGAGAAAGACCCGCTCGGCCTCAACCGCATTGTCCTGAAAAAGCTCGGACTTTTCTCCGACATCGTTGCCTACCGGACAGCGCCTGGATCCACCATGCTGATCGGGCCGGACCAGCGGCGCGCATTGTTAATCATTGAAACCGCCATTCCGGTATCCGACAGCCGCCGGGCAGCCGGTTTTCTCTCTTTTCTGGACGGGGCATTTAAAAATCTGCCCGAACAGGTTACAGCATCCGTTATGTGCGGACACAAACATACGATCGGCAATGAAAAAGTAATTGCCGGCGATATTCCTAAAGTATCGATCGCCTCATTAATCATCTTCGCCCTCCTGTTCGCGGTAATATACCGGAAAAGGCCGCAGGCATTCCTGATTGTCCTGATGCCGATGGTGGCCGTGCTGATTACGGTGGCAGTCATGGGGCTGGCAATTGACCGGATATCGGCCTTTGTTATCGGCTTCGGCGGCGTAATGGCCGGGATTTCCGTGGACTACGGAATCTGCGTTTATGAGTTATGCGGCAGGACATCCGGTAACCGAATACATGAGGTCGGCAAGATTGTCCGTCCGCTTTTTGCGGGAGCGTTAACGACAATCGGCATCTTTCTCGCCTTTCTTTTTTCCGGCACCGGAGCGTATATTCAGCTTGCAATTTTCGCGATACTCAGTATTTCACTCTCGCTGGCAATGGCAGTATACGTTTTACCTAATCTGCTGACTGATAACGTGAAAAGTTCGATTATTCAGTTAAAAACTCCAGTCTTAAAATATCGCGCCTCATGCTTTATCGCCGCCGCCTGGGGCATTGTCATTGCCGCATCAACGACGCTTGCGCTCTCGTTCTCTTTCTTTGACAGCAGCGTCACCTCGCTCGACGGGGCGGGCAAAGACGTCATTAACGCCGAAGCGGATTTTAATGCCTACTGGAGCAAGCGCGAAATGCCGGCGATTCTGGCGATTAAAGGCAAAGATCGCGAACAGGTGCTGCAAACCGGAGAATCGCTTGCCGCAATGGCCGCCGAGTCCGGCATTAAGGGTTTTGTCTCTCCGGTCATGCTTACTCCAAGTTCTAAAGCAGCACAGGCCAACCGCAATGCCTGGCGCGAATTCTGGACGGAGGATAAAATTAATCAGACCCTAACCCAAATCGCCTTGTCCGGCGGTAAAAACGGCTTCCGTGAAGACGCCTTCAACGAGTTTAAAGCCTGGCTGCCAGGAAGCCGCGATAACAGCAGTAAATATGCGCTGCTTACCACTATTCAGGATAAACTGCTGAAGCGCAATGGAGACGAATGGACGCTCGCGTCGTTCATGATTGATTCCCCGGAGAATTACAGGTTAATTGAAAAGGCGCAGAAACAGCTTCCCGCTCTTCGGGTAATTTCTCCGCGCGTACTGCGATTTTCGATCGGCGAGGAGGAACTTAACCGCCTGCTTGGAATCGGCGCTGCCAGTTTTGTCATTGTACTGCTTCTGAGTATCTTAGCCACCGGAGGTATTATGACCGGCATTGTGGCGCTGCTGCCGGTAGTGGCGGCAGTGACAACCATCTGCGGATTCTCCGCCGCATTGAATCTCCCGCTGACCATCCCGTCCTGCGTTGCCATGATTATTATTATCGGACTCTCCAGCGATTATGGCATATTCATGGTTTTCCGCTGTTTCAAGTCGCTTCAGAGCGATGTCATGACGTCAGTGGCCTTATGCGCCATGACCACCGCAGCAGGCGCGTTAACCCTCCTGTTTGCTTCGCATCCGGTGATGTTTAAACTTGGGATTGCCTTGTTTGCCGGAATTGTCATATCATACGTGGCGGCAGTAACGCTGATCCCCGCGCTGGCGGTACTAATCAAAGGCAAATATAAAACCGGGATTCAGGCGTTAATGTTCTTTGCCGCCCTGACCGGGTGCGCCGGGTGTTCGTTATACAATACACTGCCGGAGCCCGGCCCGTTGCTCAGTTCTCCGGTTCCGCAGGCGTATAATCCGCCGGACAAACAATGGAGTACGGTCTCTTCGCTGACTTTCTCGGTATCCGGTTATCTGCAGGACAGCCTGCTGTGCGCGGCGGAGTTCGACGCGGTAAGCCGCGGCGGCTCAATCGTCTGCATGCAGCCGGCCGGCATCAAAATACTTGAGACTTCGTTCCGCGGGAATAAAATCACACACCGGTTTGTCATTCCCGAACTGGAAAAACGCGGACTCAAAGTTGATGACGTAGTCCGTGACCTCCAGCGCATCAATTTTGACGCCAGAGTGACAAATCTGCCTGGAATTATTTATGAGTTCGACAAAAATACCGGAATGCTCATGGCAAAGAAATTTATTAAGAATGGCCGCTGTATCTGGACAATATCATACCGGCAGTATAAGTTAATCAGCGGTTACTCCGTTCCTTTTGAGATCAGGATGGACAGCAGCGCACCGGAATATTCGCTGCTGATAAGAATCAAGGAATTTTCAGAGATATCATTAAAGCGTGTACCATAGAATGCCATATTTGGAACTAATCAATGAAGGGGTCAAATCCTGTTCGCAAAACGAACAGGGCGAGATTGTCGCGACCTTCAATTTCCCGTCCGGAAGCGGGATTTTTGACGGACATTTCCCCGGGAATCCAATCCTTCCCGGCATATGTCAGCTTGAAGCGGCAGGATATATGATTGAACGAGTGACGGGCCGTAAATGCCGCTTGCTGCAGGCTTCCGTCATCAAGTTTTTTCAGCCTATACTCCCGGATCAGGAATTTACCCTGGTCATCAACTGCACAGACAACGGCGACGGACTGCTTGACGTAAGATGCAAAGGGACAACCGGCGCAGACAACGCCAGAAGCACAGATATAAAAGCAAGGTATAAACTGAATGACGCGACGCAAAAAAAGTGACTATTTTGATGTGCCGGACAATTCGCCGGCGCCTGTCTGCGCATCCGTAACAAGGCGCTGCCAGTTCAGTGAGGTTGACGCGCTTGCGATTGTATGGCATGGCCGTTACGTCTCATTTTTTGAAGAGGCTGCAACCGAACTGGGACATAAGTGCGGCCTGACCTATGAAGCCATGCGCGAAGCCGGCGTTGCTGCCCCGGTTGCCCAGTTGCATATTGATTATTACCGTCCGCTCAGGATAAATGAGCGTTTTTCTGTCCGGGCTTCGGTTATCTGGTGCGAAGGCGCCAGACTTAACACTCAATTTGTAATCACCGGAGAAGACGGTTCCTGCGCCTGCGCCGGATATACGGTGCAGATGTTTGTCGAAACCGCAACCGGCGTGGTCTGTATTTTTCCGCCGCCGCTTTTGACGGCATTTCACGACCAATGGCAGGCGGGCAAATTCCATGACTGACGCGAAAGCTGTAATTACCATGGCGGAAGTTGTAAGCGCCTATGGCGACGGCTGCAACGCGCTCTTTGACGGGCTTTACTCGTCCGTCTCCGCAGTCGCCTTTCAATCCGGAAATCAACTGCCGCTCTACCGTCTGTATCCCGTCGGAGCCGTTCCCGGAGTGGAAGATAATGACGCCAGGCTGTTTAATATCCTGCGGCGGCTTGCAGACATTACTGGCAAACTGCCCGATGGCGCGCCGCTTTATCTGGCAGTAACCATTGGCGCAATTAATCTGCTGGAACGGCAAATCTTCAGCGGAAAAGCAGACTGCGAACCCCATCTGAAGTCGCTGGCAAAAATAGTAAAACAACTGTTTGGAGAACGCCGGATTATCATTATCTCCGGGGCGTGCGCGGCGTCAGCCTGCGCAGTCGGCAGGGCCGCCGCCGATATTGACTCCGGGCGGACGGACCGCGCAATTGTCCTGTCCTGTGACGCATTAAGCGAATTTATCTTTTCCGGCTTTGCATCGCTTGGCGCGCTGGACTTGCAGCAGGCCAGGCCTTTTGACAGACACCGGGCAGGTTTGAATCTGGGGGAAGCTGCTGCCATAATGGTGTTGCAATCTCCGCGTCTGCCGGACGGGGGCAAAGTTATCGGCAGAATTGCCGGCTGGGCGACGTCCGCTGACGCCATCCATGTCACCTCTCCCGACCCGGAAGGCCGCGGGCTGGCGCGCGCCATCCGTTCGGCAATTGCGGCCGCCGGAATTACACCGTCAGATGTTGCGTTTATCGCCGCGCACGGTACAGGAACTCAATATAACGATACCATGGAACTGGCGGCATTTCAACAAGTTTTTGAGCAGCCGCTGCCGGTCTTTTCCGTCAAGTGGGGTACCGGACACACGATTGCCGCCGCCGGCATGGTTCAACTGATCGCCGCCTGCAACGCAAGAAAAATAAACATGGTTCCTCCCAATGCACAGACGCTTTCTCCGGAAGACAATGCCGCAGGCTGGGTTTCGCATTGCACAACCGCCGTTCATGACGGTTATATACTGTCTGTCAATTCCGGTTTTGGCGGCATCAATTCGGTTTTGGTAGTATCATGAGTTTTCGGCGAAACCGGGTCTTTATACAGTGCTGTAGACGGATAAATCCTGGAAATGTCGGACTTCAAGTTTTTCACCCATCTATTATAATGAGAATTGATGGTATTGTCCGCCGGGTCATATCCCAGGCCGGAACTGTCCTTGTACGTTATGGAAAAATGTTCGGTGGTGTATTTTATATCCATTACCGCCCTGATATCCCGCTTGACAAAAACCGCTTCAATATGTCCCGGAGCAATAACTTTCATTTCGTATTTTCTACGGTAACCTGCCTCGGCAATCTTCTCGGTTATCCGATTAAGGTCGACATTTTTTGAAACCGCTAGAAACGGTTCGTTCCTGACCTCGAGAACAGTGGAATGACAGCCGCCGCAGGCGGTCAGAACCGTTGCCAGGGCAAACAGAACATACCATTTCTGCCGGGAAAAAGCATAAAACATCTCGTTATATCCCTGTCATTTGCTGAAGTTGAAAAAGACCATGAACGGCATTGATGATTTCTCGTTGATATTGATCAAGCCAAGCTGAAAACTGCTTCTTTCAGCATAATTAACCAGGCCGACCTGAGGGCCGATGCTTCTGATCACCACGTTGACTACCCCGCCCTGAAAACCCTTGAGCTGTTCAACAATATTAACCAGGCTGACCTGTCCGCCGTCAGCATTATCACTTAAATTTGCCGCCCCTACCTGCCAGCCTTTGGATTTGCCAGCTTTGTTGAAAAGCGATACTTGAACGCCGTCAGACTCGATTTTACTCAAACAGGTGAATACGGAGGCCTGCAAGCCATGATTTCTGGCGGAGGAATTGCAGAAGCCCATGCTGATCTGGGCGCCGTTAAGACCTTTGAGGTCAGAGCCGAAAAGCGACAGATCCAGGCCGCTTACATGCGATGTCCCTGAAAACGGGAAACCAAATCTGAAGCCGCTGACTCTGGTTCTTTCCGTGTTGCCGGGCACATCAAACCAGAAACCGATTTGAATCGGAGCCGACGGCTCAACCTGCTTTGGTTCGGCTGTTGCCGCTTTTGGAGTTTTAACCTGGATTTTTGCCTGCTCCGGCGCTGCCGGAGAAGTTTGAGCAGACGCCTGAAATGCAAAGCCGCCAACTGCCAGCAGACCCGCCAGAGTCATTTTCTTGAACATGATTTTCTCCTTACTGTATTTTAGCACTGAACACACATAAAACATAAGAGTAAAATAATATATTGTAACGCTTCCGGCTTTTCAATCGCGGGATGGAAAATCCATAATTTTACTTGTACGACGGCAGCAATTCCGCCCTGGTATTATTTTGACTTTCCAGCTGTGCAGAGTATATAATCACCCGACAATTTGCTCTATTGAAATGTTTTCCCGGATACGGACCCTGTACTTATCAATCTTCGGCGTCTTTACCCAGTTTTACCTTATCGACCAGTGACACATGCCCTTCCACCCAGCCGTCGTCCAGCGGGTTGTTGACGCGGGCATTCAGGTCTTTATACAGCCGGCGCATGTCGATGATGCCGCCGATCATGAACCACACTGTCGATACTACGCCGACGATAACTCCGATCACAATAATGTTGATATAGAAATACATGCTCCACCATGACGCCGGCCACGGCGATATCCAGTCCCAGATCGCCACCAGCACAAACGAGATGACAAATTGAAATACGATGGAAAACCAGAATACGCTCCAGGCGATGATTTTGTCGCCGGTGGTGTATTCGTCGTCAATCCCGACCAGTTTTCCCCAGACAGTCTTCCAGTTCCATGGCGTTTTCTCTTCCTGGCTTTCGCCGTCGCTGTATTTCCCGCAGTGCAGCATCCGGTCCATGTTGAACGGTTTGCGGTAAGTTATCATTGACCCGATGATATATGCGCCGACCCCGAACATCATGGCGAGAAAATAAATCTCATAGGAATTGATCGGGAACTTGACAGGATTCATTTCCCACACGATATAGGGCGAGCACACCAGATTGACGCTCTCAAATAATTTTGCCAGATATTTCAGGTTGCCGGTGTCGTGCAGCCACGGATAAACACGGCTGCTCCAGGTCTGTTGCAGCATCAGTCCGGCCAGCGAAGTGCCGGACCCGAAAATCAGCGCGCCAAACGCGCCGGTCGTCGTGCCGAACCGGGTGTAGAGCCCGCCGACCATGATCGGGCCGGCCGCGCCTAACCACAACGAACACATGATGGAGATAAACATCGCAATATAGTCCATCTGGGTGAAAAGCAGCGAGAAGACCAGGAAAAAGACGCACACGCCAACCGACATGCCGCGCAACCAGGCCAGATGTTCCGCCGGCTCGAACGGCTTTTTACGGAACGGCATCACCACGTCCTGAACCAGCGTGGCGGAGGCGTTGAAGATACGCGAGTTGTCAGTGGCCAGCAACAGCATCACCATCAGCAGAATGAACAGCCCCATGATCCCGATCGGCAGTTGCTTGCGCAACACCATCGGAACCATCATTTGATAATACAGTGTGCGGAACTGCTGGAACATCGAGTTACCATCCGGTGTATCCGAAAAGTGTTTATGAACGGTTTCCAGGTACTTTGTGTCCGGGTTGTCGGTACGGGAATAGGGTTTATCGACCCCGATAGTATGTTTTGCCGGTGGAATCGCGGATATATCCTGCTCTATTTTTGCCCGGATGGTTTTATCGGCGATCGTCTCTTCCACCGCCTTGTTGACCAGATTGGTCCGGATCTCTTTGGCTTCGACGGCGAAGCGGCTGGACAGCATTACGGTCACCATGAACAGCGCCAGCATCGTCATCATCAGCGATGAAAAGCCGTTGCGCCAGGCGCCAAGCACTCCGGCCATCTTCTGTTCGTGCGCGTTGCGTCCGGAATTTGAAGTGTCGTTGCCGATCCAGGCCGCCCGGTTGAGGATTGTTCCCACGATGGCGACTACCAGCGAGAACAAGTTGAAGTCGCGCAGGCCGTTGATATCCTTCGGGTTCAGAAAACTTTCGCCCGGCACCCGGTCAAGCATCACCGGCGCCACGTCCGCAACCCACGAAATTTCGCAGAGCACCACAACGGTAAAAATCACGAAGATCGGATAGGACATCAATCCCTGAAGAGCATCGGTAACCAGCAGCGACACCCGCCCGCCCGGCCAGATGATCAGCATGGCCAGAATCAGCACAATCACGATCACCACCGCCATGGTCGACACATTCCAGCCCCAGACACTGACCGTCAGCGGCAGTCCTAAAATATAGATAAAGAACCGTGCTGTCACCGCGGGCCCGATCGCATTGGTCATCATTTCCGCCACAGTTCGGATAACTGCGGCGATGATCCGCAACTGCCGGTTGTAACGGATTTCCAGAAATTGTCCCATGGAAAGACACTTGGTCTGGCGGAACCGGTACAGGCAGTATCCGGTCAGCGCCATGAAAATCCCGAGCGGAATGGTGATTTTACCCCAGAACCCCAGCGCCATCCCGGCCTGGTATTCGCTTTCGCAGAGCGCGATCAGGGTAATCACGGCCAGGCCGGCCTGCAGATCGCCGACGCTGATTACATAACGTCCGGCTACGCGTCCGGCCGCCAGAAAATCAACAATCCCGCGGATGTATTTCCGTGAATGGATAGCCATTCCGACAATGATTACCAGCGGAATAAGCGTAATACACCAATCGATCCAATGCATAGAAACCGTCCTTGCTTCAGTGATTAATACAAATTCATTCTTTTTACTTTACTGGAAGTTTAAAGTTTTGCAATTATAAGAATATCATAATTCTCGACATAACGTGTCCGGAAGTACTTGGCAGTCTGAGAAGACTGGGGATATTCTCCCAACTCCCGGCTTTCAACTTTCACGGCTCCCCGCATTTTGGACATCTTGAACCCTCATTTTGGACACCTGTCCTGCATGGCGTTTTTCATGGACCTTATAGGTCCTGTAATACCATTGGCCCCGGCCTGTTTTGTCCGTTGCGTCTGCTTCCGTTCCACATTTTGGATTCTGGACACTGCTCTCGCTCCCGCAGTCGCGGGAGACACCCCTGCGCAAGGCGCGCTTTCCCAATCTGTGAATACTGAGACCGGGATAGACAGACTGCCTTTTTGGACACTGGTTAGACTCATTCTGGACACCCTGCAAGCTCATTCCGGACACCCATCTTGCAGAATGTCTTTTACTGTATTCTGCCCCATTCTGT
>JBAWXM010000054.1:0-20235 GCA_037144075.1 Lentisphaerota bacterium
CTCATGCAGAACCGTTTCCAATTGTTTTACTATTCACCAGTTACCAGTCACCAGTTACATTCTGGACATTCTTCTGCATTCTGTTTTCACAACTTTAGAACTCCCGCAATTTAGAACTTCCCCTTTCATCCGGAGACTTTAGAGAGTCGTTGAACAGAACCCATAAGCAATTCTCGCACTAAGGCACAAAGCCACAAAGGAAATCCTTTTCACCATGAAGAACTTGAAGTAAATGAAGGTAATACATGTGTCAGCGAATGAATGCGGAGTATTCGCATACATTCACTGACTCCGGTTTTCCCTTCGTGTCTTTGTGTCTTCGTGCGAGATATTTCCGGTTTTCATGATTTCTCATTTTCAACTTTCAATTTTCAATTAAGCGTTTGCCTTTTTACTATAAGAGGTTTTGTCAACCCGAACGCGTAAATCAGGCTCAAATATGGCGGTAAATGGCATTTTTGAAAGTCAAGATTGGGAATGCCAATTTAACATGGATGGACAGGATAAACAGGATAAAAACATGGTCAGCGAATGTTTGCGCTTCACACAAATATTTGCTGATTAGTCTTTACTCCTTTCGTGCTTTTGGTGTTTTTCGTGGTAAAAATGTATTGGTTTTCGTACCCCGTAACACCTAGCACTTATCCTTACAATCGCAGAAAAAGGAAAGCGCCTCGCGCCGGTGATTATTCATCGAGCAACTGGTGACGCGAAGGGTGTCGGGATTCGTAAGCTGAAAAAAAATATTCTCATTCTTTTTTGCTGATTTCATTTTTGGGCTGTTGACAAACACTAGCGTTAGAGTTATAATGAATTATAGATTGGAAAATTAAATAAGGGCAGATTATGACTGTGGCAGTAAAAGAAAGAAATGCGAAATATCTGAAACTGCGCGATGCTTTGCGGCATTTCATCGCTTCAAATCCGGCGGGGACCAGTCTGCCAAGTTATGCGGAAATGATCCGGACCTACGGAGTGCATCAATCAACCATTGACAAGGCTCTGCGCGAATTCGACGAGGAAAAGCTGATTGTCCGGGAGCACGGCCGTGGAATATTTATCTCGACGCGGGCAGCGCAACGGAAAATCGGGATCGTTTTCGGCCGGAACGTGTTCGACGCCGGCGTTTCGCCGATAAATCAGTTGATGCTGCGTTATGCCGAAAAGCGTTCATGTATTCATACGGAAAATGCCAGTTTTTTTATTAACATTCCGCAGGTGCCGGTGGAACCTTACGGCATCCGCGTCTGCCGTGATTTGCTGGACGCGATGGAAGCCGGCCGGTTTGACGGCCTCCTGCTGATGACTACACGCGGCCCCCGTGAATCCGAATGGCTGGCCAGTTACGGCGTTCCGCTGGTTATCGGCAGCAACATTCCGCATTTGACATGTAATGCCGTGGGAATCAAAATGGAGTATGAAGAGGCGTTAGCGCGGCTGGGGACTGAAGCGCTGGTTCGGCAGGGCTGTAAACGGATCGGCATGATCTCAATGGCCGGCCATCAGCGCGATCAGGGATTCTTTGACGATATCAACGCTTTCCGGTCGGTACTGGAATACCATCATCTGGAGTTCCGTCCGGACCTGCTCTGGGACCGTAATCCCAAACCGCCGGAAGATTCCAGCAGCCAGCCGGTAAGTAATGAGATGATCGGCTATCAGGCTGGCGGTGATCTGCTTGCCAATGGCCTGGATTTTGACGGCCTGGTCTGTACCGATGATATGGCGATGCGCGGTTTTATTGCCCGTATGCGGGAGCTAAAGCTGGAGCCAGGACGGGACCTGAAGATAGCCACCCACGTCAACCGTGACGTGCCGGTGCTGCTGGGCTATGAAAACTGCCTGACAATGATTGAGGTGAATACCGATGAGTATGTAAATCAGGCGTTCAGCCTGCTAGACCGGTTGATGGCCGGGGAGAAAATCACTCCAGGTTCCGTCGTCAAGGTCGAGCATTGTGTTCGTGAATTGCCCTGCAAAACGGAGATTCGTCAACAGAGGCCGGTTAAGGCGAAAACACTGAAGACTCTGGAGATGGTAACCATGGGTTGATCTTCAGGTTGCGGTTCAAAAACAGGATTTTAAAATGTTTATAACTATTGATATTGTTTCTCAAATTTGTAACAAGAAAAGGAGATGTTAAAATGAAAACCGTCAAATCAAAGCAACAAAGTTTTACGCTTATAGAGCTCCTCGTGGTGATCGCTATCATCGCTATTTTGGCCTCAATGCTGCTGCCGGCGTTAAGTAAGGCACGAGATAAAGCCAAGCAGAGTTCCTGTGCCAGTAATCTTAAACAGTTCGGCTTTGCGTTCGTCAGTTATACGTCTGACTACAGTGGCTGGACACCAGTTGCCTTTGCGAATAATATCGGGTGGTACCAACTACTGGGTGAAACGATGAGTCCTAAATACAGTACATTACCTACATTCAGCAACGGAGCCAAAAACCCAAGATTGTTAGGCATATGGAATTGCCCCAAAAATCTCGTGCAAATATGTGCGAATAATGGGAATGGCCCTACGAGGACCAGCTATACGGCGAATGGTTGGGGTCTTGGCACAAAAGGCTTCAATCGATTTCTGGAAAACAAAATTGAGCGTATGCGCAATCCTAGTGCATTGTATTCCATGTTTGATGGAAACTATTATTGCAGTGAAGAAACAGTAAACACTGGAAACGCCGGCGTCTATTCATCTCCCCCTTATACTCCTTTTGCCATTGGGATACCGCAAGCGACGTACTACCACTCGATTGGTGTGAACATGCTTTTTGCTGATGGTCATTTAGCATGGATTAAAGGCCCCCTTATGGGGAGAGGAGCGTATTTGGCAGGTCCAGATTTTATGGTTAAATCATACGAAAACGGTAAGGCGTGGTATGCAAATTAAATAGATGAATTATAATGTTCTGCCCGCGAAGGAAAGGGCATACTCTAGTAAATATATACATGGGTATGCACATGACTAAGATGTAGTACTACGGACCATGTATTCATTGATAGTAATACACAAGCTATAGACGTAACTTCAGTCAAGTGCATACCCCGATTTACATTTACAGGTTGTTGACTGAATATGGCGCAATGAATGAAAGTACCAATACTTGCTAATTACGAAACAAAATGGAGGCTTCCGTAAAACTGAGCCGTTTGTCGGAAGCCGTGGTCACCCTGGAATGGTGCTTAGTTAGAGCCAGGTAACGCGGGGTACCATCTCGAAATGGAATTCGAAAATTTGGAATTTTTAACGAAAAAACTCACCGATTTAAAAAGGGAAATCAAATGCGAATACTAGAGTCCGTAAAAGCAGGAATGGTTGCCGTATGTCTTTTGTCTGCTGGCATCGCCCATGCCGCCGGGATGTATCCAGACTCCACTGACGCGTCCGCAGTGGAAATCCGAGGGATAGGCCCGCTGGAGATAACCGCCCGCCGCTACGGCACCGGGCCGAACCGCTCGTCGTGGGTCACGCTGAAGGCCGAAGACGCTGGTAAGGCGGGTGTATGCGCCTCAAAATATCTAGAGGACATCCTGAACTTCGGCGACGTGAAGACCGTCAGCGCCCCGGCGCTTCCCGGGACGCTCCTGACGCTCGACGGCGCGGGCTGGTGGGCACTCGGTCTGGATGGGTCGGCGTTCCATGTCGTCTTCGCAAGGAGCAAGGAGGAACTGTCCAACCTGCTGAATGCGGCGGGCTCGGCCACGTGGGGGGCACCCCGGCGCGGCATCCATCCGCGCTGGATGGACTGCTTCGACAACGCCGCCATGACCTTCTGGTTCTCCGGCTTCGGCATCCTGCCCAAAGACATCCCGGCGGATTTCAAATGGTATACGGACAATGGTTTCACGGCGTGCTTCGTGATGGGCAACACCGAGGACCGCCTGATCGCCCCAGGCGTCATCGACAGCTCCGTCATGGACTGGCAGACTGCCGTGGCGCGCAAGTACAATCTTCCTTACAAGACCATGGCGCACATGGCGTATCCCGGCCGCCCGGCCACCCTATGGAACTACACGCCGCAGCCGTCCCCATCCGCATCGTTCCTTCCCGTGGCCGAGACCGACGCCTACATGATGGATTTCCGACGCCGGGTGGGCGAGAAAGTCAAGGACGACCCCAACTTCATCGCGCACATGGTCATGCAGGAGATGCCCGGCGGTGACCCATGGAGCATCCTTACTCTGGCCGAAGTCGCCGACACGCCGTCCATCCAGGAGCTGTGGCGGAACTATCTCCGAGACGTGCTCAAGTTCGACTTAAAAGAGGCGGGACGCCGCTACCGCGGCGACACCGACGCGTTCAAATCATGGACGGACGTGCCAATCCCGACATTGAAGGAGATTGCCGGCTGGGAGCCGTCGTCGATTGATCTGCTGGGTATGTGGGAAGGGCGCGCTGACCGGGAGAAGACGGCCGAAAGCGGGAAGTGGAGTGAGGATGGCCGGCCTTCCGACAAGTGGACGCCGGTGGACTGCCGGGATTCCGGGATCACGCACTACCTTGGCAAAAAATCGCCCGGCGACTACTGGCTGCGCAAGAAGTTCACGGTCACACCCGCCAACGCATCGGCCAAATTCCTGCACATGTCGCGCCCCTACGTCCACAATATCGGCGTTCAAATGCCACTGGAAGGCTATGACGTCTGGGTTAATGGCCGGAAGCTGAAGATGATCAGTAACGCCAACCCTTCGTGCCCTGATTGGGATTTGTGCTATGACGCCGGCGACGCGCTGAAGCCGGGTGATAACCTGATCGTCATGAACAGCAAAGGCATCCCCGTGCCGTCCTCCTACGGCTACATCTTCTTAAGCAAGACAGGACGGTGGGTTTATCCATCTCCTTCGGAGACTTTGAACGCCCGCTACTTCGATAGTCTCTGCTTCCAGGAATGGCTTGCCATGCGCGAGTTGGAGAATCGAATGATCGCCATCCGCTCCGGCGAGCCGAACCGTCCGATGAAGATCATGGCACCACACACCTATATAGAACCCGTGCTGGAGCTGTGCGCCCGCTACGGTGCCTATCCGCACGACACCGGCCTCGCCAGCGCTTGCTTCGCCCCGTTCCAGTATTCGCGCTACGCATTCACCCGTGGTATCCCGAACAGCGTCGAGCAGGGCGGTGTCCCGCGCGATGCTGTGGCCATGCAAAGCTGCATGACCCGGTACCTGATGATGGGCGCCGACACGGTGGACAACGTCGGCCACCGGACCGCCTACACCGAGAATGCGGGTATCAACGCCTGGCTCGCCGAGAACCGCGAACTGCTGCGCTGCATCGGCAAACTTGACTTGACGCCGCCGAGAATCGGCATCCTGCGCTCCGGACGCGAGTTGCGCATGGGCATCACCGACATCTATTCCTGGGACATGGGTCGCGGCCCGTTGTCGGCGGTCGGCCGGGCATTCA
Organism: Lentisphaerota bacterium; assembly: GCA_037144075.1. Taxonomy (GTDB): domain Bacteria; phylum Verrucomicrobiota; class Lentisphaeria; order Victivallales; family Victivallaceae; genus CAIPAT01. Next base: position 5,412 of record JBAWXM010000054.1, read on the forward strand.
ACTACGCGACGCTGGGCGACGTCAAAGAAGGCCGCGCCGACCAATTCCCCGTGCTGCTAGATTGCGGCAGCAACGTCCTCTCAGAAGACGAGGTGGACGCGTTAGAGAAGTATGTCCGCCGTGGCGGCATCTTCGTCGCCTTCCACAACACGGGGATGCACACGCCGGAAAAACGCTACGCCTGGCCGATCTCACGGCTTACCGGGCTCAAGGTGCTGAATGACAACCGCCCCATCGGCGGCGCCAACATCCGGTTCAGCGACACGCAGAACCTTTGGCCGAAGTTGCGCGGCCAGAAACTCCCCGGCTGGGGACTAGTGCTAGACTGGCTTAAAAACGACTTTAGCGGCACGCCTCTCGCCCTCTCCGCCGAGAAGGACATTGAAGTCGTCGCCCGGTGGCAAAAAGGAAAACTGGACGGCGACATCGCCGTGGCCGTCCGCATCCTGGGCAAGGGAAAAGTGATCACCTTGGGTTCGACCTTCTACCGCAGAGGCAAGGATGAAGGAGGCCGTTACGTGGAGGACGGCACGCTGCCATACCTAGACGAGCTACTTACCGCCCTCGGTGCGCCGCGCGAGACGAATGGCGGCGGCTTGTGGGTCGAGCCCTGGCGCAGCAAGAACGGGGTCTACGACGTCTATCCGGTCGCCCAGATGGATCCGAAGGCCAAGCCAGTAGTTGTCGACGTGAAGATCCGCCACGCCACGCCGGCCACCGGTATGCGGGAGGTTTCGGCGCCTCAGCACCCGGATCAGCCCGTGCAATACGCGGACGGCATGGTGACCATTTCGCAAGTAAAAATGAAGCCGATGCAGAGCCGTGTCTACGCGGCACCCCGGCAGGACCTGGAGGATGGTGTGCTGCATTGGCTCGCGGTGCAGAGCCGGCAGTGGCATCCGCTGGAGAAGATATCCAAGGCGGACGTCACGCGCGCCACGGTCGAACCGGCCCGGGATGTTCTTCCCCTGATGGACGACTGGCAGTGCTCCACGGAAGAGAAAGCAACGGCTTCATGGACCATGCCGGAGGACAAATCTTCAGGGGAATGGAAGACCGTCCGACTCGGATCGTTTGCGGCCATGGGCTTGCCGGAGGACGCCGTCGCCCATTTCCGTCGGGAGTTGAAGTTGCCGCAGGCGTGGGCCGGGCAGCGTGTCACGCTGGTCTTCAATTCAGATACCTATTTCTGGGGAATCGGCTTATCCGGCCGGTTGTGGGTCAATGGCGAGCCGGCACCAATCCCGCAACCGCTGAAGCCCGTGGGGAGCGGCGGCAGCTTCTCCTTCGAGCTGACCCCGGCGCAGACCGAGTCTTCAAAGATCGTCATCGCCTTGGAAGTGGACGGACGTCAGGCCGACAAGAAGCTGCCCAATCCACGTCCCAGCGGCGTCACCGGCGCCTTTTTCCTGCGGGTCGCGCCGCAACCGGTCAAGGTGATACCACTGGAGCAATGGTCGGCCGCCTCAGATCTCAACGTGCTGACCCCGGTGACGCCCGGGCAGACGGTAGATTGCCTTTACCTGGAAACGAAAATCACTCTGCCTGAGAAGTGGCCGGCGAAGCGGCTGTTTCTGCAGTCGCCAGTCGTGCTGGGGCGTCTCATCATCAACAACCATGACATTTCCCCGCCGATGCGGGAACTGGACGTGAGCGGCATGGTCAAGCGCAAGGGAGAGAATGTCGTCCGCTGGGTGCCCGGCTCGAACTCGCACTACAAGGGCAAAGTGCCGGCGCTGAATTTGCTATGGCAAAACAAGGAGTAATCTAATTTTTAAAATGAATGAATCCAATATGATCATATGGCATGACTTTCAGGAATGTGCGGATAGAGGGAAAGAATGGAAAAATACGGTAAAGTATTTTGACCGCCTTTCTGCAAACGCTCAAAATATTGTTCCGGAGAAGGTCTGGAATCTGAGCCGTTACGCAACCGGAATCGCATCGCTGTTTGAGAGTAACACATCTGAAATTCACTAACATAAAAAAGGGCTAAATTAAAATGAGAAAAAAACTGAATAACCATATGACCACAAACCTGAAATTCGATTATGCCGCCCCCACATCGGGGACAGACGCTTTGCCTCCAAAAGTCTCATGGAAAGGCGCGTTCCTTTCCGTTCCTTGCACCGGCGGAGGTGGACGCGGATATTTCAGTAAGACTTTTCCAGCTGGCACTCCGTTTGAACTTTGGGTGCAGATTGATTTGGGACAGAGGGAATCCTTTGACCGCCTCGTCCTGTGGGCAGTGTGTTGCCCGGAAGTCGGGGAGATTGCAGGCACTGGACTGGGTTTCCCTGTGAGGTTCCGTATCGAAGGGGCGGACGAAGCAGGATTTAAAGAGCCAGAACTAATCTATGAAACGAAGGACGATGTATTCAACCCGGGGCGTGACTCTTTGGAAATCAGTTTGCCCGCCACGGCTTGCTGTCGTTTCGTGCGGCTGACTGTGCTCCAGCCGTATGGCAAAGTGTCAGATTGTACCGACAAAGCCCTCGGCCAATCGCAGTTTTTTGCCCTGGATGAATTCCAGATTTTCAGTGGGACTGAGAACATTGCTTTGGGGAAACCCGTGAAGGCTCCGAATGTCAATAGTACAAGTATCGAAATCGGTGCCTACGACTGGCATCCGGATTGTCTGACCGACGGAATTATCCACCCGCGCGAAGTCCGGCGGGATGCTGGAGGAGGAAACCTTTTGCGCCGCCTTTTCTCTCTGGCTAAACCAGTCGTCCGCGCCCGTGCCTGCGTCGCGTCCAAAGGGTTTTACGAGCTTGGCATCAATGGAAAAAAAGTAGGCGATGCTGTGCTTGATTCGGCGTGGACGAATTATAACCGGCGGTTGCTTTACTCGACATGGGATTGCGGTGAGCTTCTCCATGGTGGCAACAACGTGATCACCCTGCTGGTCGGCAACGGTTGGACGCTCTCGCCAGCTGTCATCCTCCAACTCAGCGTCGAGCATCCCGATGGAAGTACGAGCGAATTGTGCTCGGATACCTCTTGGCGGCTCTTGCCGAGTCCTGTCAGGGAAAATCACATCTTCCACGGCGAGATCTATGACGCAAGTCTCGAAAATCCCGCCATTCACTCGGCAGAGTTCGATGATCGCGGTTACCCTTATGCGAAAGTATTGGAGGGGTATTCCCCTGTACTTTCGGCGCAACTTCAGCCACCGATCCGGGTCGTCGAGACGATTGCCCCCATCTCGCTCAGCCAGCCGCAGCCGGGCGTATGGGTTTTTGACATGGGCAGGAACATCGCGGGGTGGGCGCGGGTCCGGGTTCCTGGCGGAGATCGGCGCGAGGTGAAACTGAGATTTGCGGAAACCATTTTTGACGATGGCTCGGTCTGGACAGATCCGGCGCAAACGCAGTCCCGAAAGAACGAGGTTTGGGAGGACTTCCGGAAGCGACATATCCTTTACCGCACTCCGGAGGACATGACGGAGGACGCCAAGTTCGCCACGGCGGACGGAATGATCAACAATGCCAACTACCGGGTGGCGAGGGCGACCGACCGCTACCTGACCAACGGCTCCCCTGACGAGACAACATGGGAACCCCGCTTCGTCTACCATGGGTTCCGGTTTGTGGAACTGACGAATTATCCGGGGATTCCGAGCTTGGAAACGATTAGTGGACGCGTCGTCCACACCGATCTCCGCAGCATCGGCGGCTTCGAGTGCTCCAATCCTGTGCTCAACTGGGCATTTGAAGCTTCGCGCCGGACGCTTCTGAACAACCTGCACAGCGTGCCGACGGATTGTTGTCAGCGGGACGAACGGCAGGGCTGGGGTTGCGATGCGCGGGTTGCCAGTGAAGCCATGTTGTTTAATTTTGATGCGGCCGCCACCTATGTCAAATGGCTGCAGGACTGGCGCGACTGTCAGCGCGCAGATGGCGCATTCCCGGATTCTGCGCCTTATTCACTCGGGCGAATGGGCGGCGACATCATGTGGGGAACCACCTCAATATTCGTTGCGTGGCAGGTGTATCTTCACACAGGAGACCTGCGGGTATTGGAAGAGCATTTCCCGGCGATCCTCGCTTATCTCGCATTTCTCGAACACACCTACCCCGGCTTTTTTGCCGACGATGCCAACTTTGGAGACTGGCTCGCTACGGAGCCAACCCCCTCCGCCATTGTGGAAAACACTGCTTGGTATGGTGCGGTCTCGGTGGCCGCGCTTGCCGCCGCCGCGCTTGGTCATGAAGGAAAACGGAAGAGCCTCGAAGCGGTTGCCCGGAAGATCGCCGCTGTTTTTCAGCGTCGCCTTTTCGATTCCTGCAAAGGCCTGTATGGGACCCAACTCCAGAATGCATCACCGGAACCGCGTTCATACGGATGGGAGCCCTGCTTTGACCGGCAGTCGGAAGGTGGCAGCCAGGCCTCGCAGGTACTCCCTCTGCGGTTCGGCCTTGTTCCGCCGGAATGGCGGGAACACGTTTTTGCGGGATTGGTGGCGAATGTAGAGAAGCGGAAGCGGCACCTGAGCACCGGTCTCTCAAGCAATCAATATCTTTTGGAAATACTGTCCGAGTGCGGGAGGCCGGATCTGGCGTATGCCATCTCTTCAACGGAGGAATTCCCCGGCTGGGGCTACATGAAAAACCACGGAGCGACCACGCTCTGGGAGCACTGGGAGCACCTCACCGGCAACGGCATGAATTCCCACAACCACCCAGCCTTTACCGGCATCGCGGCATGGATGATGAAATATGTCGCCGGAATCCAGCCGTCGCCGGAAGATACTGGCTTTCGCAAGGTGATCCTCGCGCCCGTTTTCCCAGAGGGCCTGGATTACGCAACGGGAAAGCTGGAGACGCCGCTGGGCCTGATCCGGACTTCCTGGAAACGGGACGATACCGGAATTGTCTTTGAAGCTCAGCTGCCCGCTGGTTGCATTGGAATCCTTCGCCTGCCGCCCCCATCCGACGGGCACTGGGTTTGTGACGGGGCTGAGCACATCCCGAGCGAAGTGACCTGCCGGTTCCATGCGAAGTGGACAAAAGGAAATCGGTGAAGCGATGAAGAAATCGGAACGCGCGTTATTTAGGAATTTAGGAATTTATGAAATCACACAAGATTAGTGCCACGTGGGCGGGCGGATTTGGACGGCGTCCGTTGCCCTATCTATATAGCGGTGATCCGGCTGCGGCTTTCGCGCAGATTGCGGCAAACGGCTATGATGCTGTTGAGTTGCTGCTTTCTGACAATGATTACCTCTCCAGCAGAACTCTCCAATCGCTATTGGAACGTAACAATCTGGCTCTTTCGGCTATCGGAACCGGCGGGGCGGCGATCTCCCATAGCCTATTCTTGAGCAGTCCAGTTGCGACCATTCGAGATCAGGCTGAAGGCTACATACGCGGCATTATCGAACTGGCGGGTCGCTTCGGGGCGGGGACAATCCTGGGCTCCGTAATCGGGACGAGTGCCAAAGATGAAACTCGCGAGCAGGCCCTCTCCCGGATCATCCCGGTAATCGAGCGACTGAGTGAACATGCTGCCGCACACGGATCGCTACTCCTTATTGAACCTCTGAACCGCTACGAATCCAACCTCCTTAATTGTATCGGCCAGGGGCTGGAACTGATTGCCCGGGTAGGATCAAGCGGGGTGAAATTACTAGCGGATTGTTTCCACATGAACATAGAAGAGCAGTCTATTGGCGATTCTATTTTGAAGGCAGCAGGCATGATCGGGCACGTTCATTTGTCTGACAGTAATCGATGCGCCCCGGGGCTTGGACACATTAACTATGCCCCTGTCTCGGAAGCGTTAAGTGCCATACACTTCAAAGGTTTTGTATCGATGGAAGTGTCTCCAATTCCGTGCCCTGACGCGGCCGCGAAACAAGCAATCAGTACATACCGTCGTTTTTTTTAACAACAGCAACTAAGGATAACGATTACAAACAATGAAAATAGCAATTGGCAGCGACAAACAGTGTCATTTAACCACTGAAATCAGCACCTATATCGCGGAAAAAGGCATCGAATTGATCCCTTGCGGAGCACTTGCGGGGAAAGAAACGGATTATGTCGACGCCGCATCAGAGGTAGCGCAAAGGGTGAAATCAGGTGAATGCGAGCAAGGATTGATCTTTTGCTGGACCGGTACGGGGGTCACGATCATCGCAAATAAGTTTCGCGGTGTCCGGGCTGCCCTGTGCGTGGATTCCTTCTCGGCAAAAATCGCCCGTCTGGCCAACAACGCAAATGTTCTGGTGCTGGGAATTCGCTTAACCGGAGAACCGCTGGCCAAAGAAATTGTGGACACGTGGCTTGATACCCAACCATCAACAGAACCGAGAAGGGTCAATTTTCACCGTAAAACGGACGCGTTGGATGCGTTTATCATTACATAACATAACCAACATAACATCAAGGATTACTTATGGACACACAACGATCACGGGCTTGCGATTCGGAGGGAAAAACTCCTACGTCTACCTCTAAACAGGTTATTGGATTGTTCTTCTCTCCCACTTGGTTGCATGACTATGCGGATTTGGAAGCCGCTCTGGCTGAAACGGGCCACAGCGGGAATTTTGGCACCGTGGTGGGGTATGCCTGGCACATGCACCATGCAATAGGAGATGAGCTTGTCCACAATGCCGTGAAGTTTGCCGCGGATGCTGCTCATCGCAATGGGCTGAAATTCGTGATGGATATGGATTGGTCTCACTGGGCAACCCCCTATGTTGAACAGAATCCGGAGATTGCCATGTGGATGATTGTTCCCGCAGAGGGAATATGTTGCAATGGACATTTTGACATTCGTATTCCCTACGTGAACAATGGATCCGCTGTCCAGGTGGCGGAAATTTCAGCGGCCTATGCTTACGATACGGACGAGAATCCCTTTGTCATGGCTCGCGACCAATACGATCTCCAGCAGAATTCGTATGCGACCGTTTATCCTCAGCCTGCGACCGACGATGATTGTGTCTACACTCCCCACAAGCCGAACTTCGGGAAACACTACTACCTGCATCTCTCCGGCCGGGTGAAGGACCGGTCAGTCCGAAAGGTTCGCTTCTACATAGCCATGGAGAGTTACAAATATCCGGATGTCGCCCACCCGGCCTACCTGAAAATACAGTTGGACCTCCTGGAGCGTTACCGCGACGTGCCGCTGGATGGCGTTGCCTGGGATGAGCCCGGGAAGCCTAATTCATTGCATGGCTACAAGGCGGGGCGGGGTTTTCTCGCGTTTTTCAAAGAGCGATGTGGCTATGATTTGCGCGCCCGCCTTCTGGACTTGGACAAGGGAACCAGCGTTACCGCATTCCAGACGCGCCGCGACTATTATGCAACTCTGGCGGCAATGAATCATCGGGCGCAAGCCGAGTTTAATCAGAAAGCCATGGAAATTTACGGCGCTGACATCTTCATGGGCAACCATCAAACGTTTTCCGGACTGGCCATCGACTTGCGTGCCGGCTGTAGTGATTACTTCCAAATGGGAAAAGTCTTGTCCGCCGCATTTACCGACACGGGATGGGACGTGACGCCGCCTTCGGAGACCACGTATAATTATGCTCTCGCTGAAGGATTGCGCAAGGAGTTGAAGAAACCCTGCAGCATTGTGAACGACTGGAGCAGGATGCCACGCAAATCATGGTACGATTATTACACCCGGCTGAAGATGTTGTTCGGACATGACTGGCTCATGATCTTTGTCAGTCGCTGGGGCGAGGGTCATGCCACATTTCCATGGTCCAGGCATTGGCCCGATGTCGTTCGTAATGCTGGACAATTGGAGGCCTTCGGGGCATTCACCAAACGCCAATTGTCCGGGCTTTCGGAAATGGCCGTCTGGCATAGTCCCCAGGCCACAGCCAACCTTCAGGTGTCGCAATATCACCACGTCAGGTTGTGGATGACGGGCAATAACAACTTGGCTCATGAGGCCATGATACACAGCCGGTTTTTCGACTATGTGAGTGGTAACGCAGTTGAACAGGCCAGCGTAGCCGATGGTTGCATTCTTATGAATGGAGTCTCGTACCGGCGGTTGGCACTTCCTTGTGCGGTGGTCGTTACGCAGTGCCTGTGGAATAAAGTTCGCGAATGCGTTGCAAGCGGGGTGGAACTCGTGTTCTTTGGACCTCCCCCCCGCTGGGTTATTGAAACCGGCGAAGATCTTGCAGGAGAGTTCAGCCGCATTTGCGGCGTCGAACCGTTCACGTACGAGCAGTATGATGACTGGATGACTGCTCAAAAACCGGTTCCGCAATTCACGGACTGGGAACCTGCGAAATTTGACTTTACCTTTCCGCTTACGCCCGTCGGATCTACACTGGAAATGTCTGATAACGACGGAAACATGATCGGGGTGCGTAACCATGAAACGGGTGTGACTTACTTTACCTCGCCCGATCCCCGTGAACGCTTCTTTCAACATCTGGAGCGGCCGCGTGGCGTCTATCCGGATATTTCACATTGTGGTTCCGGCTCCTACCGATTAATGCTCAATCCGGTTGATCCGACTGTATGTGTACTTGTTTGCATTGCTCCTTTAAACAATGCACTGAACGAGTGTTTTACGTATCAAGGCACCAATTTTTTCCTAAAAGGAGGCACGTGGGCAGTGCTTCAGTTCGAGAATGGGCGCATCATCGATCAAATCACAGACAATAATACCGTACTAATTATGGAAAATTTAGAGAAAGGAACGGGAAGCTGATGCGCGTGCATAATACCGGCAATCGTTTTATCTGGCGGCAGGTGGCTGTATAGGTAGCGGTGATGATGGTGGCGGTCAGCAGTATCTGGCGTTCGACTGGAATGACGGAATGAGTACATTGAAATCACTGAAAACAATCCTCGCCTCAGCCATGGTGGGATGCGTGTCATGCGCCTGGCTTTATGCCGCGGAAATCCAGACTCAAGTTTGGCCGGTGGTGAAGGAAAAAAGCAAAAAGCGAGAAAATCCAATGGAACAGAATCCAACCTATGCGGATGTGCGTTATGGTGAACACGAGCGGAATGTCATGGACGTGTGGCTGGCCAAGAGCGACACGCCGACCCCGTGCGTGATGATCATCCACGGCGGCGGCTGGCTGGGCGGAGACAAGAGCAAGCATCTGGCCGGGCTGAAGGTTTTTTTGGCCGAAGGCATTTCCGTCGTCTCCATCAACTACCGCTACCTGAAGCAGACGATCGTGGATTCGGGCAGCACCCGGGGAACGGGGCCGCTGCTCGAACGCACCGACTACCCCGAAGCGCCGGTGAAGGAGCCGCTGGATGACGCCGCCCGTGCGATCCAGTATCTGCGTTACCGTGCGGCCGAGTGGAACATCAATCCCCGGCTTGTGGCAGTGACAGGCGAGTCCGCGGGCGGTTGCTCCTCGCTGTGGCTCGCGTTCCATGACGACCTGGCGCAGCCCGATGCCGAAGATCCGGTCAAGCGGCAGTCGACCAAGCCCTACTGTGCGGCGACCAACGTGGCGCAGACCTCACTGGATCCAGTGCAGATTCTGGAGTGGATCCCCAATGCCACCTACGGCGGTCATGCGTTCGGGTTCATCTGGGACAAGAGCGACTTTACGGTTGAGATCCGCAGTTTTCTCGCGTATCGCGAAGATGTGCTGTCGTGGATCAAGGAGTACTCGCCGTATGAACTGGTGACGAAGGGCGATCCTCCGGTCTATCTATTCTATGGTGCGGACACACCCGAAAAAGCCAATGAACAGAAGGATCCGACCCACAGTTCCAACTACGGGGCGCTGCTGGCTGAAAAGCTGGAGAGGATCGGCCTGCCTCACGAGTTTGTCCACAAAGGCAGCGAGAATCCGAAGCACAAGGACATTCAGGACTATCTCATCGTGACGCTGAAGGCGGCAGGAGATGTGCAATGAAAGGATTTATTGAGATCAAGCCCAACATGATTGAAGCACAACCATTGAAGACTGAACGTTTGCCCGCTGCACGTGGCATTGTGACGACGAACCCGGAATTCACCAGGGTGCTGACTGCCGACCGGGATGGTGAAGGCCAAACCGCCTGCGAAGTCGAGATCGCCCGCCGTACCAGGGTGCTGTCCGCCATCATCCCTGACTTCAAGATGCTCGGACTGCGAATCGGCATCAAACACCTGGCGACGCTCAGCCGCCTCGACGAGAACCTTGAAAACTCCATGAATGAACCATGGCAACGGATCACCGCCATCGGAGGCCACTGCAGTACTTCGAGTGGATATTAATTATCAGCCTTGCCGCTTGATTGCGGGATAAAGTTTGCAAATGAAAGAAAAATCGTTATTTGTTTGATTATTAGTTATAAAGGATTAATTATGTACGAAGAAAGAATACCTAAGAAGGAGCTTGAACAGTTTCTGGAATCGCTTAAAGGTTCGCTGGCGAATCATGCCGCATTGTACGAAAACCTTATAAAATTATCTGGCCTGCCGGTGGAGGAATGGGCAGGGCCGGGCTATGCCATCGGAGCGCTGTTCGATCCCTATGTATTGACTGCCGAACTCAAACCGTCCACCATCTATCTTGAGTGGCCGGACGCGGCGCTGCCGGGAATCTCCCGGATGGAAACCCGAACATCACAGAAAGAAAAAATTTCGTTCCGGATAAATGCGCAGCGGTCGCCGGAATTCTCGCTGCCGATGCTGTGGGACGGGGTCGAATATCAAAGCTTTACAGCCTCTGATGAGTGGCGGATTATGGCGACAATCGCCGAACTGCCCGCGCTGGCGGTTCAGGACGGATCCGCTGTTTTCGCTTTCAATCCGTTGAAAGTGATTCACCGCTATCTTAATATGGCCGATCCGGCAACCACCCGCGATCTGACCGGTCTGCTGATCAAGGCCGTGCTGGGTGCATCAGGCATTGATCGCGAACTCGACGATGACGATCTCCGGCGCGACTTCCATGCGCTGGGGGTCAATTCCCTGCTGCTCGGACAAATGCATCTGGCCGCCGGGCAGTCCTGGAACGTGAACGATTTCGCCGCCGAGCTGCGTACTGCCGCCACCGCCTATGTGGACGGCAATCGTGATCAGGCCCGGGAAATTCTAAGCCGCCTGTTCCGGATGTTTGCCGCCAAACGCCAGCAACTGGTACAGGTTCCGGTTTATATCATGGTCATGCCTCACGGGGGCATTCTTTTTGAACACGAAGGCTATGCCGAGTATGACAGTCCGGAAATGGCGGCAAGGGTGTTGAATCTTTTCCTCGACTGGGCGGATACCTCCGGGTTCCATTTTTCGCCGGATATCGGCGCCGGAACGCTGGAGGAATTTGCCAAAATGCATCCAAAAACCGTCCGGCGCTTGCGGTATTCCTGGGAACAAGGGCGGATCGAAATGGTCAACGGCACTTACTCCCAGCCGTATCTGCAACTCTGGCCGCAGTGGGATCAGGAAAAACAGTTTGAGTTTGGCCTGAAAACGTTTGAACGGCTGTTCGGACGGCGTCCGGAGGTCTATGCCGCGCAGGAGATCGCGCATCATCCCGCGCTTCCGGAAATCCTGCAAAAGTACGGGTTCAAATATGCAATTCACCGCGCCCAGAATCTGGGATTGATGCCGGTAGACCATGCGCCGGTTATAAACTGGCAGTCGCCATCCGGCGCGTCAATCCGCGCCCTGCCGTCGCATCCTCTGCGCAGTGAACGCCGCGGCGGCGAAATATGGCGGCATTTTCCCATCATACAAACCAGCAGCCGCAACCGGAATCTGCCATTTATCGCTTTCACCAGCCTGATGGACCAGACTTTTATAGACATTTATAACGAGGAGATTGTCCGGGCTAACCGTTATGCGCCTGTCTGGGGCGAATTCGTCACTCCGTCGGAATTTTTTGCACGAACCGCCGATATCAAGGCTGTGGATACCTGCTATAAGCTGGATCAGTATGATTATGCCCTCGACCTGGCCGGCAATTCAATTCACGGTCACCAGACCGGCGGTTATTCCAGCGAGCATGCTTTTATGTTTAACGAAAGCGCCCGGTTGCAGGCTTTACCCGAAGCTGACGAAAAAGAGTTGAAAAAACTGCTTACCCAGGAAGCACACGACTGCTACATTATCCCGTACTTCGCGCCAGGCTATTTCATGGAAGGCGGACTGACCGACTACACCGGGCCGCGCTACCGCTGCGTCAATGATGCGCCACGCGGCCTGGCCAGAGTTATCCGTGACGCCGCCGGTTATCCGCAACACTGCAGCGACTTTGCTCCGGCCAGTCCTGAGTCATGCTCCTGCAATGGTACCACTTTGTCATGGGGTGGACATACTGTCAGGTTTGACAAGCAGAATGGTTCAGTAATTGAACTGGACGGCATACCGGTTTCACTTGGCAATCTGAAATTTGATGGTGCGGTATTCCAGGCCGAGACAGTCACTGCTGCCAGCAATCGCCTTATTATTGCCGGTACTCTGCCATGGTTCGGCGGTGTTATTCTTGAATATTTCGCGAGTGGCAATCGTCTCTACGGTGAAGTTTCAGTCGCAGATCCGAAATTCCCGTGGACGGATACGAAAATCTGCTGGGGCAGTTGCGTCTATCTAGAACACGCCAAGCCGCATATATGTAAGGTCGTCAGGACGGTATCCGGAGTAAGTGAGCCGACAGCGAAAGAGCGTTTTCACTCGCTGGGTACGCTGGAATTGAATGGCGAAGAGCAGCAGCTCCGTCTGCATCACGGCGGGAATATCTTCTTTCGCCAAACCGAAAAAACAGTTTGCAACCGGCTCTGGTGCTATGACGAATTCTGCGACCGTTTCTGGTGGGCGATAGAACTGGACTGGTATCGTAATAATGAATGATAAAAACATCGAAAAATATGCATGTTTCAAAAGTTAGTTGACACTTTTACGTCATAACGCTCTGATAAAATATAGTAAAATAGTCAAAACAAGCTCCGGCGGAGCGATACATATTGTAGCACCGGACTTTAGTCCGGTGAATAATGATAATAAAAATTTGGAGTTCCGCAGGAACGAAACATATAAGGATTGATATGATTCGAGCCTGCGGCTATCAAGGGATGTGTCTCAAAAAAGTGTCAACTATCTTTAACCATTATTTGAAACATGCCAAAGATACGTGGGCAGATTCTCTAATATCGAGGTCAAGAATATCGTAGTTAAACATGAGTATCCGTATGTTCGTTGCTTGAATATCGGGAATAATATGTTGCGCCGCCGGTGTTTAGAGTACCTCAAGCCATGGTCGCCTATGGCTGGTAAATTTCCAGCTTGAGAATAATCGCGTCCTGCGGCAGCGGCATACCACAACTGCGGGAATGCTTGCGGTACTTTAGGGGGAATCGCAAGCAGGGATGTTTGCGGTACTCTTTAAGAAGAAGCCAATACTTCTGAAATTGGCTTCAATCAGACTGCGTTCCGGCGCTGTTTATGGCAGCAGATCAGAGATCGCCGAACAGGTCAGGGGCGTACTTTTCAGATTTTCCCGCAGGCGGGTTGTCCGTTTTTTCCGGCGCTGCCGCAGGGATGGCGGAAAACAGGTCGTCAGCCGACGGGGCAGGGTGGCTTGCCGGCTCTGCGCCGGGCAGTTCTTTTAGAATGCTTCTCAGTTCAAGTTCCCGGCAGATTCCGGCAATTCTGTTCCAGTCCGGAGTTTTCATGGAAAGGGTTTCGATGGCATCCCACGGTTTATCCGGAATTTCTGTCTTCAACGTAATGAGTTCGATATTTTTGCGGAGAAGTTCCGCCGAATTCCTGATTTTCTCCCGGAGCTTCTCATTTTCCACGGATTCAATATCCGCCAGCATGGCATTGATGGAGCCAAATTTTTTGATAAGCGCGGCGGCGGTTTTGGGCCCGACGCCTGCGACTCCGGGAATGTTGTCGGAATTATCGCCAATCAATGAAAGCAAATCCACGATCTGTCCGGGCGAGACTTCAAATCTGGCGATGACTTCTTCAGGGCCGCGCACTTCCAGTCCGGAATTTTTGCGGTCCGGGATCAGCATTTTGACGCGGTCGGAGACAATCTGGGCAAGATCCTTGTCGGCGCTGACGAACCTTACCGGATATGTTTCGAAATCTTTGGCGATGGCGGCGATCAAATCGTCGGCTTCATAGCCTTCCTTGCTCAGCATCGGCCAGCCGAAGGCCTCGGCCAGGGATTTGATGTGCGGCACCTGGGCGCGAAGGTCTTCAGGCATTGGCGGCCGTCCGGCTTTGTATTCCGGCGCCAGGGCCAGGCGGAAGGCCGGCTTGCCGACATCGAACACGATTGCGCCGTACATGGCATCTTCTTCATGGTACATTTTCAGGAAGAACTTGGTCATGGCGAAAACCGCGTTAGTCGGCTGCTGTTTAGAATTGGTCAAAGCGCGGATGGCGTAGTATCCGCGGTATATTTGAGCGTAGGCGTCTATTAGAATTATGCTTTTTTCCGGCATCTGTATCTCCATAGTCACGGGTTTTAATTTGAAATACTGTAACCTGTGAATGTAATAATGCCAGACTCGGATTGAACAAGGGAAAGGAAAACTTGAAAGAGAAGTTTGAGGTTTAGGTTTCCAAGTGTTTTAGAGGAGTAATTATGAAGAGGAGAAAATTGCGTATAGGAACTTGAAAGATCCTAAACCTCAGAACTTCTGATTATATATTACACCGGTATTTGATTATTGTAAAGCGTTATTTAAAAAAAAATCAACTTTTTTTTACTTGAACTGAAAAATACCTAAAATAAACGGTGTTTTAGATTCATAACTAAGTATATCAATTAAAGTTGATATGCTTTTGGTTTAAGATGATTTAAGATTCTTTTTACTTTTTCAAATGGAGGGTTGCGCTCCGTCGCAACCGGGATCGGGATCGGAATCGG
>JBAWXM010000055.1:0-20121 GCA_037144075.1 Lentisphaerota bacterium
GCATGAAAAACTGATGCGGATGATAGTTGCAAACATCAAATGACGCTGACTTCCAACGGCGAATGGAAGTAACCACATCCCATTCTGTTATTTATTCAGCTGGGTTAAATACGTCGTACCTTGGGGTGACTTTGTTCTTTGCCTTGACTTTGGTCTCCGAATCTCCGGCCTGCCCGCAGGGCGTGGAAGTCCGTCCGTAATACCCCGATGCTTGACTCGGGGCAGGATGGACGGGATGAGATTCTTTATTTTATAGCGTAATTAGTTTTTAGACTGGGATGCATTCTTGAAATCACCGGCTTTGACAATCGAGAGTTTCGCGGGATCGAAATACTTGCGCAAGACTGTAAGTATCTGTTCATTGTTCAACGCGGCAACTTTCTTTTCCATATCTGTATCAAAAAGCAGCGTCCGGCCTGTCAGCAGGTATGAGGCCAGGCGGTTTGCCAATTCGGTTTCCTTTGCCCGTCCGATTTCCCTGTTCTGCATCCATCCTTGTCTGGCGGCGGATATCTCGTCGGCCTGGAAACCATCCTTTAACGCTTTGTCCAGCTCTTCCTTGAATGCTGCTTCAAGTTTTTGAATATTAGCCGGATTCAATATGGCATGACCTATCCATTCCCCGGCGACGTCCTGACTGGAAATATCCAGCCGGCTGCCGACTCCGTAACTCAAACCCTCTTTTTCCCGGATGCGCTGGATGAGCCGGTTCTTGAATACGCCGCCGCCCAGCATATAGTTGGCAAGCAGCATGGCCGGATAATCCGGATCATCATCCCTCAATTTTATACTCATGCCGGCAATGAAAATTGCGTTGGCCTTGTCCCTGGTTTCCAAAACACGGTTCATAGGATCCACAGAAAATAATTGACGCGGAATACGCACATAAGCGGTGACCGGTTTCCAATCCCCCAGCAGCGCTGAAACGCTTTGCTTTAAAGTTGCCGTATCCACATCTCCCACTACCGCCATTTCGCCATTGCCGCCATAAAAATTGGCATGAAAAGCCTTTACCTCTTCCAGCGAGGCTGACTTCAACAAGCTGATATCCTCATCAAAAGTTCCGATGTGGCGCACATGTTCTTCTGCGTATGGACGCAAGTGAGATCTGAGCGCCAGCCCGGCCTGCTGATCTGGTTCTGACCGACTGGACTCAATTGTTGTAATATTATCCTGGACCAGCAGAGCAAATTCCTTTTCCGGGAAGCTGGGTCTACGGAGGATTTCGGCTACAAGTTTTATGACATCAGGGAAATTTTTCTTTATCGTATTGACTTGAACCGATACTCCTTCGGCTGAACCGCCAATACTGACCTGCGCTTTCAACCGGTCAAAATCATCTTTTAGCTGTTGCCGTGTGCGGCTCTCCGTTCCGCGCATAAGCATGGCGGCGCATAACGCGCCGGTGATGCGTTTTCCCAGCAGCGATTTCTCATCACCGAAATGGAGACGGATGGTTGCGCTAACTGTATTGCCGCGAGTTTTTACAGGCACAACGGCGCATTTCAGTCCTGCTGGAGTAGTGAAACGGATAGTCCGGTTTTCAATGGATGCCGGCGCGGTATCGAAGACTTCGCCGCGAGGCAAGGCAAAACCGCCTTTATAGTCTTTCAACATAGCGGATACATCTTTTACCGCGGGTATATCAGCGCGGTCGGCGTTATCAGTCGGAATGAATTGTCCCGCCGTACGGTTTGCCTGTTTCAAATATGCCGCCGCCGCCTTCTGGACGTTTTCAGGATTAGCCGCCTTCACCCGGTCGCTGTTCAGAAAGAATAAGCGCCAATCTCCCTGGCCTATGTATTCACTCAATCCGACTCCCAGACTGCTGGAATCTTTCAGTGTAAGTTCAAGTTTTGTAATAATCTCCCGTCTGGCTCGTTCCACCTCTTCCTCTGTGACAGGCTGTTTTGCAATATTTTCCAGTGTGTCTGCGATTATCCCGCGGACTTCATCCACATTACCCCCTTTGTTCAAGGCTGCTCCGCAGAGCAGGTATCCTGGCTCGGCAGTTGTACTGGCAAAAGCAAACACCGAGGCGGCTTTTTTTGTTTCCACCAGCGCTTTGTAAAGACGTCCGGACGGGGGGCTGGACATGATTTTTGCCAGTAATCCAAGTCTGACATGCTGCTCGTCGCTGGCGGCCGGAATTTTATAAACAATCATCACTGCCGGCGTATCTCCGGCGCGGCGTACCGTGACCATCCGTTCTCCGTCCTGCGTCGGATCCACGGTATATGTTTTCTTAAGTTTACGGGCCGGTCTGGGAATGAGGCCGAATTGTTCGTTTATTAAAGCAAGGGTTTTAGCTGCATCAAACTTGCCAGCAACGAGCAGTACCGCATTGTCGGGTTGATAATAGTTGCGGTAAAAAGCACCCAGGCGTTCGATATCAACATTCTCGATGTCGGCTTTGCAGCCGATAGGGACATTGCCATAGTTCGACCAGTCGAAAGCTGCGGCGAGAGTTCGTTTCATGGTCACATTGTACGGACTGTTTTCTCCATTCTCGAATTCATTGCGGACCACGGTCATTTCCGTCTTGAGCTGTTCGGCAGCTTTTGCCGGATCCACACCGACCATACAGTTGACCATCCGTTCTGCTTCAAGGGCGATAATAGTATTCAGATTTTCGTCAGTGGCCGGAAAGCTGATATAGTAGTTGGTGCGGTCAAAAGAAGTAGAACCGTTGAAGCGGGCTCCCAGGCTGTCCAGAATATCTTTCGGAGTTTTTGTGCCGTTTTCGCCGCTGTAGTTTTTTGTGGGTTTGAAAACTAAGTGTTCCAGAAGATGGGCCATTCCGGTCTCTCCGTAGTTTTCATGGCGGGATCCCACCAGATAAGTAATCGCAACGGTCATAGTCGGCTTGCTTGAGTCAGGGAACAGCAGTACTTTCAATCCGTTAGCCAGCTGGTATTCGGTAATGCCCGCTACTGATGCCGTCTTCACCGGATCAGATATTTTACTGATTACCGGTTTGGTGTTCTGTCCATGCAGAGAAACGCATAATGCAGCAAGGGCAGTGACGTAAATAATCAATTTCATAACAATGATTCCTTAATTTTGATAACCATTTTCATCTGTTTGTTTCCGGTTCCAGCGCCGACCGTCATCTGAGCCTTGCTTTGATATATAAATTGCAAATATTTTTGTAAATAGTAAAAATCATTCATAAATCAGAATAAAAATCAAGTCTTCAAATACTATAATAGCGTAAGCAAACTAATATGTTTTTGCGGATAGTTAACAGAGCAAGCGCAGAAGATTTATTCATCTCTTTCTGCGCTTCAGGGTTACAGAATCTCCTTATATCATGATTTTACTTCAGCTTTAACTCCAGACGCGGCTTTGACATCTTTTTCCTTTTCGCAGTCGTCGCATTCGCCATTGTTTTTCTTGCGCTTCGGGCATTTTGCGCAATCTCCGGCGCAGTCTTTGAGCGCCGACTTGGTTTCCAGTGCGAGTTTTAATTCATCAGAACCGGCGATCTTCTTAAAATCGACATTCTGGGAGATGAAAGCTTTCAGCGATACAAGTTTTTTGGGTTCGGTATTGGTAAAGATATACTTGATGGCATCGCCGGCTGCAACCTTGTCTCCTGCCGCGGCAACAGCCCGCGCATATAACAACTGATCTGCGGGCTTAGTCAGGTCTTTTAACGCAATCTTGCCTGCCAGTTCACGATTTCTAGCTAAATCTCCTTTGCGTGCCGCGACAATAGCGCTGAGCAGATCAGTGCTGACGGTAGCGGGACTGACCTTGGTCAGTACTGCTTCCGCTTCCTGATTCTGTTCCAGTGTCAACAGCGTGGAAGACAGCTTGATCGCGTTGTCTGCAGTCGGAGCAGCAGCATATACTGCCTGATCAATTTCCTGCGCCTTCCTGACATTGCCTACAGCATAATAGAAACTACGTAACGCGGTGCCGAGCGCCTGCTTTCGTTCAGCATTATCTTCATGAGAAAAACTCTCCTGTTTTGACAGGATGTTTTTTAAATAAGTATAGGCTGTTCTGGCGTTGGCGTCAGCAGGATTCTGGCGCGCGGCCTCAGCAAACAGTTCCAGTGCTTTATCGTAGTTACCCCTGGATACTTCCACCTTTGCAGCAGTTACGCCGGTAGCATCGGCGGCATATGCGCCAATACATAAAAAACTTGATGACAACAGATAAAATAATAACTTCTTCATTTTGCTTCTCCATATAATTTGGATTTTTTACTTTTAAATTCACGAGTTTTAGTTTTGATACATCAACTTATCTGGTCAGTGAACATTTTCTCATATTTATTTCTCCTTTAATTTAGGGTTTTGGTTTACGAGTCCATTGGTCTGGTTATAAAACTCAAGGTCGTGTTCCAGCTCATGTTTTTCATGGCCTGGTCTGGCGGCAGGAAGCGCCCGGCGAAGTACTTCCGGATGATGAGTCCAGCGGGAAAGTTCCAGCGCTTTAGCAGCAGGCAATATTCCTGGTCGTGATGAAAGGATTTTGCCGAGTCGTGCCGGCGGCAGCATCTGCCGTGAAATTAAAGAATCTTCCAGCACATTGTCGCCGGAAATGCCGAGGCGCTGCCGAGCGTCAATGATCCATAGAGACTGTTCCCCTGGTTCCAGCTGCCTGCGCTCCGCGGCGGCGAGCAGATTATTCGCTGTCGTTTTTTGTCCGGCCGCATGTGCCTGAACAGCCAGCCATGCGTAATTACGGACCAGGTCAGCTTCCGTCAGCAGATTGAGCTGCCATGCATTTTCAAGAGATTTTGATGCGGCTTCCAAAAATGGTACAATCGCGTCATCAGGCAGCAGTGCGATAATTTGTTCCCATGGCGGAACGGCATCATCGGTTTTGCCGTTGACATAATTGCTGATAAAGCGCGTGATGGCTATGTTCCGGTTGGGATTGTTGTCAAGCAGCAGCGCAAGCACCGGCTGCTCTTCCGGCTTTGATGCCGGCGCCAATGCTTCGAGTTCTTTCGGAAGCAATGCCGGGGAAGTTTTTTTCAGAAGTTGCAGACGGTCTATTTCTGTATTGTCAGTGGCGGCAGCGAACGGAGCCGTCCGGCTTGCCTGGACGATAGAGACAGTCAGTTGCTGACGGAGATCATCCGGCAGCAGAGACAGATTACGGGTAACCGTATTATTCCGGCCGAAATTCCGGTGCGCAGCCGCCAGGAAATGCTGTAACTGCAAAGCGATCAGACCTGAACGCTCCGCGGGAGGCAGGAACTTGATTATTTCCGCAGTCAGTTCTTGCGCAACTGCGGGATCAATAGTGATTTCTGCCAGAGCATTGACTAGTGCATGATCAAGGTGCCCGGCGTTGGCGGCGGCGGCTATCAGCAATTCAGTTGTGGTCAGCGTATGTGAGCGCAGCTTTACAAGAGCGTCTTCATGTAACCGCTGCCGCTCTCTTTCTGACCGGCGGCCTGTCTGCAGCGCGGCAAATAATGAACCGGCAGATCGGTCGGAAAGCGCAGTTCCTTTCATAATGTATTCCAGTTCGGATGTCAGATTCATTCCACCCATCAACCCGTAAAGCGACTGGCGCGGGTAATCGCCTTTCCGGCGGAACCCGTCAAGCCCTCCGGTTGCCGGCAGAAAATCTCCGAATGCAGGTGATGCACGATTACGGTTGCGCTGGTCAAGATAGAAACGCAGTACAGTCCGGCTGACTTTGCCGGGATCCCCGGCAGTGAATGCGATGCCGGTGAACTGGACTGCTTTCAGAAAGTCTATCAAGCCAGAGGAACTACGTTCAGCTTCCGGCAGAAAGAATAGATTCTTCTGCAACTGGCAGAGCTGGCGATTATAGAAGAATTGTGCTTCAGGACTTTCCGGTTTCTGTTGTATAAGTTCACGATGGAGATCTGACCAGCGGCCGGATCGGTCATATATTTCAAACATATTACGGATTGCAATCAAGTTGCCTGAGTCCTGACGCCAGGCTGCCAGCAGAATGTTCCCCGCGGTGTTGTTATCGCCGCTGCTGCGGGCAAGCAGTCCTGCAACAATGCCGGCTGCCGGATTGTCACTGACAATCGCAGCAGTATCCGCAGATGAACGCAGCAATGCGTTCCGGTCGGCGCGGCGCTTCAATCCATCGGTGATGGAATCCGACTGAAAAATTGACGCTAAGCGGTCTACCAAATGGACAGTTTGATAATTGATTTTCTTACTTTCGACGATACGGTCCATAATCTCCCGCACCAGTGACAATGCCCCGGGATAATCGCCGGCGTGGTTGCGGGCGAGCGCCGCTGCCGCCAGCAGCTGTATCGATTCCGGGTCTTTGCTGAGAGCAATTTCGCTGAGTTGACGTTTCAGAGGATTGCCGTAACGGCTTTTCATCCACAAATCCAATTCTTTGCCTGAAAAATTCTTTGCAAAGACTTTAGCCAGGGTGTCGTCGAAGCTGCGGTCTGATTCAAATGTAAGATTTTCTGCGAGTTCGACGATGAAACGGGCAAGCCGGTCCGGCGGACGGTGTGCCAATACCTGATTGATTAACGCCGTACGGCTGGCTGGTGTAGCATTCTGCAAAATTGCTAGAATGCACTCGATACCGGTAGCGGAATTTTCAAGCAGGTCTTTTTCATAAAGAGCACTGTGAACAGGAGGAATTAACTGTTTACGGCTCGCCTGCCACAATATCCAGGCAAGCTGAACCCGGTCGTCCGGACGAAGCTGTTCATAGTGATTTTCCACTTCATTCAGCAATTTTCCGAGCGCGGCAGGCGGCAGTGAATTGTAGACCATTTCCAGGACGCGAATCACCGGCGCACTGCCGCCTTTTGTCCAGGCTGCTGCCAGCCATCTGCTGCTGAGTTCTGTCAGCAGATCAGGGCGATTAAGCACAATCGCGAAACCTGCCAGATCAGCAAAAGTCTTTTCGTCGGTTCCGGCGGATAATGTCTTTACTTGCTTTTCGACCAAAGCGGCGGCCCCGTTCAGCTGATTGCGGACAAGCAATCGGGTGATGGAATCATTATATGGTTTGAGAATAGCTGCAGTTGCAGGAATATTTCCGGCAAATTCGCGTGCATTGTCGTAAAGACCGAACTCGATACGGTCGCGGACCAGGTCTTCCCGCAATGCTGTATCATTCGGAAAGCGGCGCAACAGTTCACGATCGGACTCGTCTGCGGATGCAGCCTGACCGGCTGAGAAGCCGATTCGCCGGTAGAGTTCGCTCCATGATTTCAGTTTGGGTACGGCGTCAAGCGAAACAGGCGGTGTTTTCAAATGATCGAGAGCCGCAAGTTCTTCCCGCAATGATTTTTTAATAGTTTCAGCAATGCTGTTTGGCGCCATCGAGCAGCAATGGACGAGGGCACGGCTGACTGGCAGAAACCAGCGCTGTATTTCCGACACATTATGGTTGTCGCGGCTGCGGCGAACTGCGGGCTGAACTGCAGACAGTTGGCGGCTGATAAGTAAATTCAGCACGAAATAGTAGTGTTCAGCCGCCGCCGCGTAACGGCGTCCCATTTCCAGCATCGAGGCGCTTTCGATATGCAGCGCAATGTTGTCAGGATCGACAATCAGCAGTTCGCGGATGATCCGTTCGGCATCGTTCAGCATTCCTGCGTCGCGGTAAGCTGCGGCCATCTGCATCTGCACATCAGTGTAATTGTCTTCGCCCTGATCGGCAAGTTTGAAAATACGTTCGGCTGCCGCATAGCGTTTTTCGCCAAGCAGCAGATTGCCGAGTGATTGATAGAGATCAACAGGCAGTTGTTCATTGAGTCCGCATAGAAGAAGACCGAAATCGATGGCAGCTTCACGGTTGCCGGCATGAACAGCATCCTGCATCAGCTGGCGCAGCACCAGTACCCGGTCAGCGGTGGATACTATCATCGAATATAGCTGTAACCGCTGTTGCAGGCCTCGATCATTGAGGTCTTCGGCAAGGTCACCGGCAAGCCGGTAGTAGAAGATATTGGCGCTGTCGGCGCCAATGCGTTTTTTGACCAGCGTCAGCGCCTGACCTAATACCGCCTGCGACGGCTGCAGATCAATCAATCCATCGATCATTACTCCAAACTCATCGGCGTCAGTTGCTTTGGTTGCTTTTTCAAGCAGTATTGGAATTGCTTCTTCACCTCTATTGCACTTTTTCAGTGCGGATGCCCACGATAACCACGTTTCGATGCATGCCGGATAAAGCGCCAGGCACTGTTCATAAATGCTTGCAGCGCGGGCGTAATTGTCCATCATTGCGGCAATGCCCGCGGAAAACTCCAGAGCTTCCTGCTGATTCTTAAACTGGCTTTCCAGCGCAGTGACACTGCTTGCCGCCAGTTCCTTATTCCCGGTCTCTACCGCCAGCGATGCTTGCTGCTGTAGATAGTCGCTGCGATGTAAAGGATCGCTGGCGAGAAGTTCTTTGAGAATCGCGGCGGAGCGGACGTACTGCTGGCCGTTCAGCATGCATTGGAGTTCAGTCCGGAGTAGCGCAATTTTCTTGTCGGGTTGCAATTTGCGCTGCGTTGAAAAGAGTTTTTCAAGTTCAGGGAATGCCTGGCTCACGACATAAATTCTGGCTAGAAAAAGCATATCCCTCTCTGTCATTTTATTGCCGGACAATATCTTGAATTCCTGCTGAAGTTGCGGCAGCGTCTGGTCTTTTTCAGCCAGCTCAATCACCCGGAGAGCTGCTTGATCGGCAGTGACAGGATTGCTTGACGTTGCCAGAATCTGTCTCCAGAGGGAGATGGCATTTTTTGTATTGCCCCGGTTCTGTTCAATCATAGCGGCACGGATCAGACCGTGCCCGTCGCCGGATTTTCCGGCAGCCTCATGGTAAGTGGAAATGGCCCGGTCAGACGCTCCGAACTGTTCATAAAGTTCAGCAACAGCCATAAGCTCTGCCGGGGATGCGGCATCAATTGTTCCGATGATTTTCAAGGCCTGGTCAGGATTGCCCCTCCGAAATTGTAATTTGGCTTTAAAGAAAAGACTCATTAGTTTATTTTGATGTCCGGATTTTCCGGCTTTTTCGGCAGCGGCAACGGCCTCATTATCAAGTGCGCACTGTTCAGCAGCACCGGCAAGCGCCAGGAGAATGGCGGGTTCCTGATTGCGGTCGATTGCCTGTCTGTAGATGCCGGCGGCAATGTCACGATGCCCGGCAAGCAGTTCGAATCTCCCCCATGCGGCAACTGGAGTGATCGCATGCGGCTCTTCAGTTGCGCTCTGCCGGTAAAGTTCCCGGATTAATTCCGTTTGTCCGCATTTTTCCGACAGGCGGATCAATTGCTGCTGCTGCCGTAAACTTTTATCATGAGTACGCGACCAGTAATTCCGTAAAAAAGCCAGCGCATCGGCAAAACGGCCGTTGTCCTCCAGCTCATCAGCCAGCAGTTCGGCGCGAATCCGGTCCAGTTCAGGATTTTTCAGCCAGGAGTCAAGCAATTCTGCTGCGATTCCCGCCCGGCGGGCGGACTGAAGTTCCAGAACTATAGCAAAACGACGGTTTTTACCGGTATCTGCGAGCTCGGAAGCATGCTTGAAAGCGGCTGCAGCTTCCTTATAAAGTCCCGCCTGTGCCGCAATAGTGCCGCGAAAAAGCTGCGTCTGATAGTCCGGTTTGTCCGGGAATGTTTTTAGAGACTTAGTGTAATCGCCGGAGAGAGCAGCATCCAATCCGGCAGTTTTGGTCTCTGATTGAGCGAATCCTGATAGTGGTAGTAATATCAGCGTCAGAGTCACGGCTGTACTGTTGCGGGAACGAAAGTTTATTTCCGGCAGGCGGCGGAGCAGAATCTGGATGATGAAAAGAATCAGTGCGGCAATGCCAAACCACGGTCTCAGATATAATTCACTGAAAGCTCCGGCTGGAACTGGCACCGCGGCGCTGCTGCGGTTTATCGCGGAAATCAGTCCGGTGTCCGGAGTGAGTTGATTGATTTCCGGTGCATTGGACAGAGTTACGGCAGAACTGACTGTACGCGAACTTCCAGTTATTTTTGCATCAATCTGATAAACGCCTTCCTGCAGCGGTTCATGAACAACAACCCAGCGCCCTGGAGCAACTGCTGTTGCAAGGATATTTTCCAGCACCTGGTTGTTCCGCGTGATTTTCAGTTCAAGTGGCGCAGCAGACGGAGTTTCATACGGATCGGAGAATTCCAGTTCCAGCTGACGATTGACGCTGCGGTTAATGCAGGCTAGCGGCGCGAAGCGTCCATAGTCGGGCAGCGTCCGGCTTAATGCCGCGAGAAATTTCACGTAATCAGAGTTTTGATGAAGCTTTTCGGTCCAACGGCCGTTGAGGTCGGCGTTGACAACGGCGCATTGGCCCAGGCCGTACTGCCAGCGGCTTATAAATGGTAATTTACCGCCTGCGTTGATCAACTGATCCGCAGTGGTTTTAGCTTTTCCGGCAAGCACGCCATCAGTCGGAGGCAACGCTCCTGCTGGCGCAATTCTGGTCAGATTATCATTTACCTGCAATGCCAGTTCCCCCTCAATTGTTGCAGGCAGCATATCGCGGCCTGACTGGCGGAAAATCAGTTCAGGCAATACGAAGCGGTTGGCGGCTTGATAAAACCGGCCATGTCCCCACTGCGCCATCTGACTGAGGAAAAGACTTTGCTGACCTGGTCCGACCATGACAGTGGAAAGAGTAATGCCATGTTCCGCCATCTTTTTTACCAGCGGTTCGAAAGGCCCTTCTTCGACACCGCCGTCAGTAATGATCAGAACATGCTTCAAGCGGGTATCGCTGTTGCGCAAAGCATAATACGCTTCGTGAAGCGCAGGCAGAATTACTGTTCCGCCGTTGGCGTTAAGCCGGTTAAGCGCGCGGCTGATGTCAAGGCGATTGGAGGCGCTCTGCAACGGCGCGGCCCAGCGCCTGGTACCGTGAAATTCCACAATCCCGGCGTTGTCGCTGTCACGCAGACGTTCAAGGGCCAGACGCGCTACAGCTTTAGCCATTTCAATTCTGGAACCCATCATGCTGCCGGAGGTATCGATTATAATTACAAGCGCGGTTGTCGGGGTGCGCTGCTGATTGCGCCGGTCGAAAAATACCGGCATTACCGCTGCCAGCGGAAACGGCTGCGCTGTATTTGCGGCAGGTTGTTCGTGACCGGTAAACAACAGCAGTCCCATCCCTTTGGAGAGATTGTCGGCAAGTTCCGACTGTACTTCCGGCGGCAGTGTTGCCGCCGCGCCCTCGCCAATTACAGCCAGTGCAGTGTCACTCAGCTTTTCAGTCTGAAATCCGGTATTGATAACAGCCGCATTGCCAAAGATATGCTGAAGCAGTTCCCGATCTGTTTCCGGATGTCTGCTCAACAGCATAATGTGATAAGGCTGGTTGACAAAAGTTGCCGCGCTGACGGCCTGTCCATCGGGCAGCGCAACCACAAATTCATGGACCCCGCCGGCAGTCAGATTGACTGGCAGCCGGTATTCCCTTTCGCCTGGTTGAAGCTGAAGTTCCATGCCGGCAGCTTCGGGACTGCCTGCTTCTTTTACGGTAATTTTAACCTTTTTATCTTTATCTGCGGATATAGTTAATGCCAGCTCGCCTGTCTGTTCTTGAAACGTTACCGGCGGAAGAGCGGCGCGGCGCAGTATAATGCCGTTACGCGGCGGAGAGAAAGTTTTAATTTCAACAGGAATGCCATTGAGATTAAGCTCATGGCATTGACGCAACAGATCGGCGTCAGTTTCAGCGGCGTCAGTTAACAGATAAATAATACCGCCGCCCTGTCGGCGCAGTTCCGCGCCGGCCTGAAGCAATGCATCAGCAAGACGGGAATGTTCTTTTGCGTTTTTGGCCACTTCACGAATCTGAAGTTGCGGATGAACCCGCTGTAGTTCTTCGATGGCAAGCGCGGCAGCTTTTGCGGCATCAGTATCTATACTGTCTGATGCATCGCGTAATACAAACACGGCTGGAGCCTTAAAGTGAACCGTTGAGACAGGGGCGGATGCGGCCAGCGTCAATAGCGCGAACGCCGCCGACCGGATGATCCATCCGGTCTTGTTCCGGACTGGCTGCCTGGACGTGAACAGCCAGATCAATCCGCCAAGCGGCAGGAGCAACAGCCATAACCATAATGGATTTAAAAAAGAGATATAATTATACATGATTTATGGATTCCTGTTTTTAGCGTATAAGTAAGCGTCAGCGGCAAAAGCAAGCAATGCGGCGGCAAATAGCCACCCGGCCAGACCAGTCAGCATAGCGACATGTTTTTCAAACACTGCCAGACTGGAAGGCGGCAATGCATCAAGAAGCGGCGATATTGCGGAAATTCTTCCTGGTTCCAGATTATCGATATTCCCCGGCAGCGGCTGACCGGCCAGGTCGAAAATAAGCCGTGCAACGGATGCGGCAAATTCAGGATTGGCGCAGACAGAAGCGTCCGTCGCCAGGCTTTTTCCGAGAATGAATCCTGTCTTCGGTGTAATTTTCCCAGCCACAACCTTGTCATTATGACGCCATACCGTAACCGTGATCGACGCGGGCAGTTCGTCAAGTAATAGAAGTTTTGCTTTGCCGGCATCAGCAGTTGCCCCTATTACCAGGTCTGCGTCTTTGTCATTGGCGGTCAACCGTATTCCCGGCAGTGATTCCAGTAGTATTTGCAGTGATGGCGGCACTGGTGCGGTAAGTTTTACGGCCAGTGAACGTACTGATATACCTGGCAGTGGAAACGCTTTGTCAATTGCAGTTTTGCCAACTGGCAGTTCCAGTTGCAATACAGCATCTTCGCCGCGAACATCTACCGGCAGCCGGAACGAATTGAATCCATCATGTTCCGGACGTAAAGAGAAACGTTGCGCCGTACTGTTTTTAGGAGAATTGATTGCCAGTGCAAGCTCTTGTCCGGTCAGTCCATGCTGTTCAAGCAATAACTCCAATGCTGTACTTGTACGAAACGCTGTAACGATCTTTGCTGCCGGTTTTGCTGCCGCAGGGACTATGGCGATAACCGGAGTTCCGTTGGCGGCTGCAGCCGTGAGACCGCGCGGAGTCAGTACTGCTATTCGTCCGGAGTTACCGCTGTCACGCAGCAGTGTGTGTGCCAGATAAATTGCTTTATCCAGTTGCGCTGTGGTGTCTGCATGGCTGATTCCGGACAAGCGCTGCGGATAAAAGCGGTCGGTAAAATTCTTGATCAGAATCGGATTCGTGGCTGCGGCAATTACTGCAAAGCGGCCGGGA
Source organism: Lentisphaerota bacterium (assembly GCA_037144075.1). Taxonomy (GTDB): domain Bacteria; phylum Verrucomicrobiota; class Lentisphaeria; order Victivallales; family Victivallaceae; genus CAIPAT01. Next base: position 13,180 of record JBAWXM010000055.1, read on the forward strand.
TCAGTTGCTACAGTTGCTGAAAGCAGCTCGACCGCAGTTGAATAGACATTGTCAGGTTGACCGGCATCCACTATTACAACAGTTTTTTCAGTACTGACAGCGGTACTGGACGGCTCGGCGAGCCCCAGCAGCAGCAACAGGGCGGCAAGCAGCGTCAGCAGCCACGCCAGCCAGCCGGACCAGTTCCCGGGAAGGATACGCCGCTGTGGATTTCTCAACGCTTCCCGCCAGAACATCGTTGTTATCACTGGCTGGCGGCGGTAGCGTGAGCGCAGGAAGTGCAGTCCGGTCAAGATTGCACCGGATGTTGCGAACAACCCTATGGCGGTTCCTGTAGATATGCCTTCAAAGATCATTGCTGTCAGTCATTCCTGTCTAGTTTAAAATTAAAGCGCCGTCAGGGAAAAGCGGCGCTGTGCGGGCGATGTCAGGCAGTGCGGCGTCAATCACGTAATGATGAGAGCCTGACTGTCCGGCAAAGACATTTATTTCATTGATAAAGCGATCATAACTGCGTTGATATTCACGAATCACAGACGGGTCGACAATAGTATCTACATGATTGCCGGTCTCGCAGTCCACCAGTTGCAGATTTCCAGTCAACTGCGGGTTGCGGTCGGCGGCTTTCCCGATGCGTACAGGGATCAAAGTTCCCGGGATTAACCGTATCTGTTTTAAAAGGCTTTCACCATCGCCGGACTCGAAGAAATCAGAGATTGCCCAGGTGACAGAGTGACTGCCGAGGCCGGGGCGGAGATACTTGAGCGGAATCCTGCTGTCAGAACCGCTGTCGATGACGATGTTGTTCAGTTTCTGCAGCAGCCGGGGAATATCCTGTTTGCCGTTTTTCAACTGCCATGGAGTATCCTCTCCAGTGATGAATAAATTAACGCGGTTGCCGTGGTTCAGCAGAACTAACGCAATTGCAGCGGCAATCTGCAGGGCGGCGTGAATCCGTTCCTGCTCAAAATGAAGTGATGCACTGTTGTCGATAATAATCCGGTAGGTCGCCTCCTGGAAATGACGGTAGCGCCGGATGAACAACTTCCGATGGCGGTGATAAATGTTGGCGTCAATCCGCCGCAGATCATCTCCCGGCACATACGACCGGAAATCGTGAAACTCAACACTGGTTCCGGCATGCGGCGAGCGGTGATGACCGTGATTGGTCATCCCGCCGCGGGAGTCGCCGCGCAGGTTGAGGCTCAGCAGATAATGGATGAATTCCGGCGGATAATGGTTCATGCAGACAACTCCGATATTTTAGCTGTAATCAATTTGATAATTTCGTCTGTGCTCTTTTTATGTGCGCGTGCTTCAAAATTAAGGGTTATGCGGTGCCGCAGTACCGGCAGCGCGGCGGCGCGAATATCTTCAATGGCGACATGCGGCCGGCCGGCCAGCAGCGCATAAGCTTTGGCAATCAGCAGCAGCGCCTGCGCAGCTCGCGGTCCAGCGCCAAGTATGACCCAGTCATTTACCTCCGGAATTGCGTAGGGGGATCCCGGCTGGGTAGCCATTGTCAACCTGACGGCATAGGTTTGAACCTGACGGCTGACGACAACTTCGCGGATTGTGCGGCGTACATTCAGTACAGTTTCGCCATCAGCAACGACATCCGGGCGCTCCTGAACAATCCCGACAGTGCGCTCAAGGATCTGATGATATTCATCCTCGCGGGGATATGGAAGATTGACTTTGATCATAAAACGGTCAAGCTCTGCTTCCGGCAGCGGATAGGTGCCTTCCTGTTCAATCGGGTTCTGAGTCGCAATCACCGTGAACGGCTGAGGCAGCGCAATGGTGCGGTCGCCAACCGATATCTGCTGCTCCTGCATCGCCTCAAGCAATGCCGATTGAGTTTTCGGGCTTGCCCGGTTGATTTCATCCGCAAGAATGAAGTTTGCTACCAGTGGTCCCTCGCGAAAAGTCAGGCGGTGACCGCCATGTTCATCTTCGACGAACACCGTGGTGCCGATAATATCCGCAGGCATCAGATCGGGGACGAACTGGATTCTGGAGAACTTCAGTTTGACCGATTCTGAAAGGGTGCGGGCTAATAGCGTTTTTCCCAGACCTGGAACTCCTTCAAGCAGGATATGTCCGCCCGCAAGAAAAGCCGTGATAGTTTCGCGCACCAAATCTTCATGGCCTACGAAAACCCGGTTAATCTGTTCTTTAATGCCGTTGAACACATGCTGGAATTCCGCTATTTTTGCTGCGGCATCAGTGGTTGACTGTGTTGTCTGTTCCATATTTATTTTCCTGTTGTTGATTGTCGTACTGGTGCAATTTAATAAGATAGTTTTTGACCGTTTCACGCAACTCCGGCGGAGTTTGCGTCAAACTGACGGCAGGTTCCGCCGCCGCAGTTACAATCGGTTGCGGCAATACCACGCTTTCCGACGGCTCCCGCAATGCCGGAATATGTTCCAGATTAGTTATGTCAAATCCTTTTGAAAGTTTGCCGCTAACGACATCCGGCAGCGTCGCTCCGGAGATCAGCGAGGCTGTTCCTCTCGATTTCTTGTCTCCAGTGGGACCGCCGCGGGCAGTACCGGGCTTGTTTCCTTTAGGATCGTTTTTGCCGAGTTCGCGACCTGGTTTTTCGCTGCTGTCCGGCGACAGCGGCTTAATGCCGCCGCGTGAACTGTAAATTGAAGGTTTGCCCTGCGCGTCAGCTTTGTCTTCGTCATCACTGTTATCATGATTGTCGGCGCTGCCTGACAGACTCAAGTTCTGGATAGCAAGACCGGACTGCGAATTTTTCATCCCGGAACTGCCGGATGCGGAATCGCCGGATCCGGAAGACTGGTTCGGCAACTGTGCCCCTTTTTCTGATTGCCGGTTACGGTTTTCGCCGACGTTCCTGCGATTGGAAGAAGGATGTTTGGGCTGGGAAGCGCTGCTGCTTCCAGCTGCCCCGGTCTGCTGATTGGCGCCGGTCGCCCGCTGTCCGGCATCTGAACCAGATGCCGTGCCGGAATCTGGTTGCGGAGACGGTTTGTACAAGGCTGCTGCGTCCGCTGCAACGTTTGCCGGAACCACAGAAACAGGCTTGGCCGGCACGTCATCGGAATGGCGTTCCGGTATCCTGGCCGCTGGCGTGATACAGGTAATTGCAGCATCGGTCAACTGTTCAGTATTCCGTTCGCAGAGTTCCTGCCTCGCCGACAGACTGAACGCCAGCAACGTCACAACCAGAGCGAGAATAAGATTCACCGCAACCAGCGTATGTTGACGTGAGAACCCGTCATAAACGGGAACTGATGACAAATTTGCTTGCAATGCAACGTAACCGCGTTCAACAGTAAAACGTCCAAATGAAGAATCCTCTGTAACCGGATTCTGCAATAATTCCCATGCAGTTGCGATTGCGTTACTGCTTTTGTTCTTTATGTCGAGGCGTTCCGCCACTTCCGCCAATCCAGGCCACCGCTGCAATATTTTATAAATTGTAATAATCAGCGCGGCAGCCAGCGGCGGCAATAACAACAGTACTGATACATAGAATATGGAGATGTATTTACTATGGTATAATGCTAAAATCAGCCATACTATTGCTCCCAGCAGCAGCAGGCACGAGGCGCCGAACCAGGAGTCCCGGAAGCTTTCCCGCAGCAGCCGGCCTGTTAACAGGCGTCGCGCCTGCTCCAGTCGGCGCCGGAAATCTATGCTGATATTGTTTTCTACCATAACGCTCCTGCTTTTTGCTGTTACGCAATATTATTACTTTTCCGAATATCATACATTCACCCAACAGCGACTTGAGAGCATGTTTCAATTTTAACTTAAGAAAGTAGTTGACACTTTTTAAGCTTCTTGCAATTTAAGGTATGCTCAAAAATTACTTTGAGTAGTTCCTTATTGCGCTGAAAGCGTCAACTACTTTTTGAACAATTCCGATTTTATTTAAACTTAGAAAACCACGTCCTTTGGGCGTGGCCAGAGAAGAAAGGTTTGCATGAAGGTCTACCCACGTTATATTTTCTCTTGCCAATGTTATTATTGAGTTGACGCGATTGGTCTGAATTACTCCATGATCCGTAAGTCTGTGCTAGTATGGCACTCCTCTGACGAACTACAGGCAATACCACGGTCATCCGGGTGTGGTTGTTTATTTTCTATCACGCCAAATTTGCTTTCACAACTCCAGACCAATACTTGTCATTAGTCTCATTTTGAAGCTTCATTTGCTTTTAATTGCGACATCACAACCACCCCAGCAGTAAGAATATTTAAACCCTTTGAGGTATTAGTGCCACTTTTATATGTTTTTGAGAACACTGCTCCGTGCGGATTAATTCTTTGATTAGCAGGAAACAGGGTTGACGCTATCCCCATACTACCCGTTGGCACTGGGCCATATAAACCGTTGTCACTCACAAGATTTGTATAAAATAAATCAGTTTTCTTCATAGCGCCGTTACCGGGGTTAGCTATTCTAGTCCCATTGCTGTTGGAAAGGTTTTCAAACGATAAAGCATTCCAGTAATAACTATTTTTGTATGATTGCATTAATGGTGTTGCCGCCGGACACATCCAAATATCTTTTTTCCCTGCTTTAGCAATGTAAGGCAATAGAGGAACAAATAAGCCATATTTTTCCGGTCCTCCGCCAGCACCATCATCTTCTCCAAGACCACGCCTAAAATGAGTCGAAACTCTAAGGTTTGTTGAGTAGTCCCATGCCCCAATGCTCCTGCCGTCAGGATAACGCGTATTATTATCAGCCCGATAAAGCTCAATTCCTAGCCCTATCTGCTTTAAATTATTGATGCACCCAACATTTTTAGCAACTTCACGACTTCTTCCAAGCGTTGGCAACAATATCGCTGAAATAATGGCTATGATAGCTATTACTACGAGCAATTCTATTAATGTAAAAATTTTAACAGTTTTCATAATTTAATATCTCCCTATTGTTTAATGTCTTTAATGCGATATGAATCGCCGTTCTTCTTAAGATTGAATTCCAATGTTTGCGGATCGCTGTCAAGCATACCAACAATTATCAAAGTATCTGTTGCAGATTTCGGAACTATTGCTTCCACAATTGACAATTTTTTTAATTCAGCAAAGTTATACGTTTTGCAATAATTATTGATCTCTGTTGCTGATAAGCTGCCATCCCAGCATTTATTAAATAATTCACGATTGCGCGAAGCCATGGAGTCCAGTAATTGATCCACTGTGGCGGTGCCTTTTTGGATCTCGGTTGTTGTTGCTTTGCGAAATGGACCTTTCTCCGGCAACTGCATGGCTAAGATCACTCCCGCCAGTGCGAACAGCAATACCGAGAAAATAATTTTACCTTTCATACGTTTACCTCCTTCTCTGCTTATAATGTTTTAATTGTTTATCTTAGCTGCGCACTGGCATGTATTGCAGCGCTTGCGATATTGTTGCTGCTAAAAAGGAATGTGCTCAAGATGTCCGGTTGCTGGTAAAAAAACAGCATGGATACAATGAACAGCGCGACTCCGCCAAGCGACAATAATTCAAAAACTGTGAACTTAATCTTTTTACTCATTTTATAAACCTCGTTATTTTTATTTTAAAACTTGATCTTTTTCGTCTTTATTGGGTTATCGTTTTTATGTGGTTATCGTTTGTTTTATAATTTGACGACAACAAGGATCTTTGCGATTAAATGCGCCCGCTGTAGTAATTTCAGCCTTTAGATTCCTTTTCGACGTGTTAAAAATTAATATTTTCATTTTTCCTCACAAAACATTATAGTAAATTTATATTTCAAAAATAGCTTTTCATCACTGTCAGTTTGATGTCCAATGTTCATTCATTCATTTCCTTGCTAACCTCCTTGCTAATTATCAGCATAAACTATTTACTCTTCTATATCATTCTCTGCCATCGGCGGTATTCAGTTTTTCCGCTCCGGCATTTGCCCAAATTCAAATATAACAAACTCTAAATTTTTAATTATATATAATTATAATTGCAAATCAAAGAAATGTCAATAGTAATCATTACTAATTTTGTAGATATTTTTATTTATATCTCTTTTATATATATGCAAATAATTTAATAGCAATTACATATAATCATTTAACAATGTTTATCTATTCGGTAGTATATTTGGCTGCTGTACATGGCTATATGGTATTTTATAGTTGATTTATTCCATTTACTGCAAAGATTCTTGCCGCAGTCCGCTGGTAGTTTTAAAGTTTTCGCTGCATCTTTTTATTGCAGAAGGCAAGAAATATTAATCGTTCTATAGCCTGAGTCGAAAGACTATGGGAATTAATATTTAAATCGACGAGTACAAGCGATAAGAACCAGGCAATGAAAGCGCTGGTAGAGATTCCGATGCCCTGATACGCCGCGTCCGGGTAGTTCACTTAAGGATTAAGCGTTGATTGATTCTCCGACGCAGTTCCGGCAGTCAGACGCTTTCACGGGGATATTTTTTAATGGTGATCCGTTAATCCAACCCTTCATGGATAAGCGAAACAACTGCGTCGCGTCCTTAAGCAGGCGGAGAGCTCTCAGGTCTTGAAGACCTTCCCGGAACACTTCATAATGCAGAGGTAATTTCAAAAGGAGTCAGAATTCAGAATAATTGGAAAACGAACTGGATTTGAGTTATAAATTCATTCTGTATTCTGGATTCTGTCTTCTGAATTCCCGCAAAACGCGAGTTTTGCAATTGGCTCTGCAGTGAATCAACCGGGCCTGCCTCGCCGGGATAGACCATGAATGAGCCGCCGCCGCAGAACGGCCGTCCGGCTCGGCGAATCCGAAACGGAGGGAATCAATAAAATTGCGAATCCTGCTGATCATGGCAAGCAATCCGCCAGCATCATGCAGTTGGAGTCACTTCCTGGCCGACTTGAAGTTTAATCCCGCTGAAACCGCGCAATTAAATGTGCGGGAGCAGTTACTGGAGAGAGTCACGCCATTTGCACGGGGGCATGC
>JBAWXM010000056.1:0-20108 GCA_037144075.1 Lentisphaerota bacterium
GCTGCCGGGGAAGAGAGAATGTGACGGATAGGACGGATGCAGATGTGTCTCCCGCAAATGCGGGAAGGGAAAGGGGTGTCCAAAATGTCCGGGATGTCCGGAATCAGTTGGCGACTTGAAGATGTTTTCAGGAATCCTGTCTGAAATCAATGTTTCTTTTTTCCGAAAAGAATGTAGATTTCTAACCTGGATTATTCATGAGAAATGGATGAAAGGCGAAAATACGTCCAAAGAGAAAGTTTCCGGCGACGCCTCAGTCGCAGCGGCGCTACGGAACAAAGCAGGGGCTTTGCTTTGAGCAGATTTATCCGGCTCTGGCGGATTGCGGCATTTCGCCATTAGTTTATGAATTATTCAGGCTGACACAACAATACAGCAAGGCGGAGTTTAATGAAGATTCACAAAGAATTTGAATGGATGAAGAAATTCCTTGACGGGCCGGAATGGTTCTACGTGCCTGCCCTGGAGAGATCCTCCACTCCTTACCGTTCGCCCACGGTGGCGCTTGCCGGCTGGTTTCTGGGTTGGCTGTTCCGGCTGCTGACGGTTCCCGGCAGGATAATCATTCCATCTGCCGCGCTGATTCTGATGTACAGTTCGATTTCGCTGGATTCCCCGGTCCGCGGCCTGGCGGTTGCGCTGTTTATCATTTTTCTAGTGGATTTTCTCACCGGCTGGCTGTTCCGCCCCAAATTCAGGATCGCGAGAAAGCTGCCGGAGCGGGTGCGCGCCGGAGCCTGCGTGAAAGTCCACTATGAGATTGCCAACCTCCGGAACCTTTCCGCCTGGGATATCCGGCTGGACCCTTTCGCGCTGAAGCCCGGCCTGAAATGGGCGGAACATGCCGCGACCGGCGTTGTTCCGGCCGGACAGACAGTTGCCGCTGAAGCGGTGATTGACGCCAAACGGCGCGGCAAATATACGCTTTTCTCGCCGATAGCCGATTCCGCGTTTCCGCTGGGTATTTTCAAGTGGAGCTGCCGCAATAAAAACGCCTGCGCCTCCCTGATTGTATATCCGTCGTACCAGACGCTGAACGATTTCCGCCTGCCGGTGGGCATGAAATATCAGCGCGAGGGAGTTTCGCGGGTCTCAAAAGTCGGCGAATCCATGGATTTCTTCGGTTGCCGGGAATTTCGCGAAGGCGACGATCCGCGGCATATTTACTGGCCCGGGAGCGCCCGCAGCGCCGGCGAACTGATTGTCAAGGAGTTTCAGGAGGAGTACCTCACCCGCATCGCGCTGATCGTGGATACTTATGTGCCGAAAGTTAAAAGTTTCAGGATAGCCAAAAAACGCAATGTGCTTTCGGAGGAACTCGAAGCGGCGATTTCGCTGACCGCCGCGCTGACGGATTTCCTGACCAAAGGCGAGTATGTGGTGGATGTTTTTGCCGCCGGAACCCAGGTTTACCATTTTCAAGCCGGGCGGCATCTGGCCTGCCTGGAGGCAATCCTGGACGTGCTGGCGTGTCTGGAGCCGAATAATGAACATCCGATCTCCCGGCTGTCGCCCGATGTGCTGGAAGAAGTTTCCGGCATCGGCAGCGCGGTCATCATGCTGCTCGGCTGGGACAAGGAACGCGAAACGCTGGTCCGGAAACTGCGCGAGTCAGGCGTGGCGCTGCGGATTATTGTGATCGGCAGCGGCGGCGCGTCCGGCGAACCGCCGCCGGACGCGACTTTCATCACCACCGCCGATATCAGCGAAGGAAGGGTAAAAAATCTATGAACGGGGCCGACAGAAAATCATTTCTCACCGTAATGCTGGCCGCTGGCATGATTTTCCCGGCCGCGCTGTTTTTTACTTTCGTCGCCGACCTGCCGCATGTGCTGCTGCTGGTCACATTCGGACTGACGGCATCGATGCTGATTGCCAGACCAGTCGAAATGACTGACCGGTCAATCATTTATTTTTCAGTCATGACAGTGGTTTTGGCGGTGTTGCTGGATTACATGTTTCCGATGAAAAACGACCGCTTCGGCTTCATCGGCATTTTCTTCCATCCGGAGATTTCGGTTCCGATAGCGCTTTACGCCGCGGTGTTTCTGACCTTCTTCAAGTCCGGCCCTTATGTGCCGGGCGGCGCTGCTGCTGCGGCGCTGTTCACCCTGATGTTTGCGGGCGACGTTTATAACCTGAACATTCCGAATGAGCGGCTGCCGATGCTGACTCCGCTCATTAAACATTTCAATGCCGCATTTGTTGCCGTGATCGCCATCAACCTCTTTCTGATTCTCCTGAGTTTCAGGGTTTCAGAATCACAGAAAATCAGCCGCAAACAGCAATCATACCGCCGGCGCAAGCGCCTTATCCTGGCTGTTGTTTTTTTACTGCTGCCGCTTTGCATTGCCGGCGGCTGGAAACTTTACAAGATGAATGAGGACGGCATCCGCCGGCTGGAAAATTTCTTTATGCAGCATAGCATCAGGCGCATGATGCAGCCGGTTAAACACACAGTATTTGACCGGGAAGTTGACCTGAAACGGACGTTTAATGAAGACATGGTCAAAAATCAGAATATCATCATGCTGCGCGTGGTCTCGAAAAACGCGCCGGGCTATCTCCGCGGCCATGCGTATGCGGACTACCGCGACGGACGCTGGCTGGAGACCGGCGACCAGAATGCCCGGCAGCTTAGAAATAAAACCTATTCCGGACTGCTCGCATTTAAAACATTTTTCCTTGAGACGGACAAAAGGGAGAACTTCGCTTTTGAAGTGCAGCCGTCCAAAAACTTCACCAGCAAAGTACTGCTGACGCCGGCGAATGTGCGGCAGTTTGACATCATCGCCAACGGCATTGCCTGCACCCGCGACGGCGTGTTTGAGCCGCAGGACTGGGAAAAGGACGGCGGCTACACCGCGTTTACTCCAAAACCCGCAATAGAGTCAGCATGGGGGGAGCCTGTTCCGGTTGGCCGCGAATATCTTGATCTGCCGCCGAATCTCGCGCCGCAGTTAAGCGGAATAACCGCCAATATTCCCGAACTGAAGAAGCTGAAGCAGCCGGCGCGGGACGCGGAAACAATATCCGCGCTGTTAAAGTTTTTCTCCTCCAGTTTCACCTACAAACTGTTCGACCAGAATCCCGGCAGTTCCGATCCGGTCATTCATTTTCTCACTAAAACCAGAGCGGGGCATTGCGAACTTTTTGCGTCGGGGATGGCGCTGCTGCTGCGGGAGAGAGGCATCCCCTCGCGCTATGTCACCGGATTTGTCTGCGAGGAACGCCACCCTTCCGGCAAATATTATGTCTCCCGCCTGGGCAATGCCCATGCCTGGCTGGAAGCCTATGACCGCGATCTTAAACAGTGGGCGATGCTGGAACCAACGCCGCCGTCGGGCATCCCCAATTTCAAACACGAGATGGGTTCATGGGAATCTTTCGGCGACCGTTTCCAGCAAATTTTTCAGCAGTTGCTATCAGATTTGCGGCGCGGCTATTTCGCAAAAATAATCACAGACGCCGGAACCGCAATTTATGAACTGTTCGCCGCGACATTTTTCCATGCGGTGCGCGGCCCCATCAGCCTGCTGCTGTTTGTTTTCGCGTTAATTCTCTATGTCCGCTATCGCAGATCGCGCAGGAAAGAGCATAAAAACATTGCCGGACTCCATAAAAATGTCGTGGAACTTAGCAAAGAATATGCCAGAGTCGCAAATATGCTTAAAAAGCGGCATAATCTGGAAATACCGGCGAACACAACAGTTGATGAGTTCGCAAAAATGATCATGAATTTAAATATTACGCCTGCCGAGGTTCAGCGGATAACAGATGTGCTGAAAGAATATCAGCAACTGCGTTTCCGGGAATTGCCGCCATCCGATAAAGAGCTGCATCAGGCTAAGCGCCGGTTATCTCAAACTTCCCGACTTGCCCGCTGAATAATCCGGACAGCCGGCGACAATGATGTCTTCGCCGGCGCGCTCAATGGCTATGTTCTTTAAGGCGAGGGATTCAGCCAGCGTCAGCGGATTGCCGCCGCCGATGACCGGACGGCTGTCTCTGCCGCCGAGTATTTTCGGGGCGATGTGAAATTCCACTTTGTCCACAATGCCGGCGTTAAGGACTGCCGAGGCCAGTTCGCCGCCGCCTTCGATCAGCAGCGCCGTGACTTTTTCGCTGCCGAGGCGGCGCATTTCCGCCTGCCAGCCGGCGGCGCCGTCCGCGCGGATTAATTCCGGAGTTGCACCCTCCGGCAGCAGGCTTTTCAGCGCTTCCGGCGTCAGTGTTTTTGAGGCGACCAGCCGCCGCGGCTGCCGCCAGCCGGGGATGTCGCGCACGGTCAGCGACGGACGGTCATTCCGGGCGGTATTGCCGCCGACAAGAATGGCGTCCGACCATTGGCGCAGACGCTGAACGCGCTGCCTGGCCGCCGGGCCGGTAATCCACTTTGACTGCCCGTCCCTGGTGGCTATTTTTCCATCCAGCGTCATGGCCATTTTCAGGATGACAAACGGCGCTCCGGCGGTGATCCACTTAAAGAAGGCTTCGTTGATAGCGTCGCATGAATCTTTTTCCATCCCCGTAAAAACCTCAATCCCGGCATTTTTGAGGATATCCACGCCGCGCCCGGCATGGGCGGGATTCGGGTCCAGAGAACCGATAAAGACCCGTCCGATTCCAGCCCGGATGATAGCGTCAGCACATGGCGGAGTGCGTCCGAAGGTGGAGCACGGCTCCAGCGTTACATACAAATCCGCTTTTTGCGCCGTCCGCCCGGATTCGGCCAGCGCGTTAATCTCGGCATGGGCCTTTCCGGCCTGCTCATGAAAACCGCGCCCGGTTACTTTGCCGTCTTTGACAATAACCGCTCCGACCAGCGGATTCGGGCTGGTCATGCCCCAGGCCTTCAGCGCCAGTTCAATCGCTTCCCGCATGTATGATGTTTCAGCTTGCATAATTACTTCTCCTGCCGGGAAATTGGCCAGCGAAGTCTTTTGCGGAAGTCTCCCAGACGGGTTTGTCTGTTTTCAGGATGCCGCTTATTTCGGTCTGGACCGGCAAGTCAGCGCAGAAGCCGTTCAGGCATGCACAGAACACGCCGCAGCAAACAAATTTCCTAACGTTTTTCAACAGTATCATGATATCTCCGGGCGTTTTGCAGCACGGCATCGAATGACTATTTCCTGATCGCCGGTTTTATTTTCCGGCTGATTCGAAAATCGCGGCGGCATAAAATTCCGGGTCGAAGCGCTGCAGGTCTTCGGGTTTTTCACCAAGGCCGGCAAAAAATACCGGATAGCCGAATTCCTGATGCAGCGCGACGGCCATGCCGCCTTTGCCGGTGCCGTCAAGCTTGGTCAATATCAGGCCGGTAAGGCCGGCGGCTTTTGAAAATTCACGCGCCTGGTTTATCGCGTTGGCGCCAAGGCTGGCGTCAACGGTCAGCCAGACTTCATGAGGCGCGCCTGGGTATACTTTATCTATTGTCCGGCGGAGTTTCGACAGTTCATCCATCAGGTTTTTCTTTGTGTGCTGACGCCCGGCGGTATCAATTATCAGGATATCGGCGCTTCTGGCCAGCGCAGCCCGGGTCGCGTCGAACGCCACGCTGGCGGGATCGGCGTTGGGCGCGGCTGAAACGACATAGCAGCCGGTTTTTTCACCCCATAATTCCAGTTGTCCCACTGCCGCTGCGCGGAAAGTATCGCAGGCGGCCAGAATTACTTTTTTGCCTTCCTGCTGCCACAGCCACGCGAGCTTCCCGGTAGTGGTGGTTTTGCCGCTGCCGTTGACGCCGATCATCAGGATGATGGTCGGTTTTCCGGGGGGAGCGTAGTTTATCTCCCGGCGGTTTTTGCTGAATATACTGATCACTTCATTTCTGGCGATCTCAAAAATATCGGCGGAGGTTTTGATGTGTCCGCGTTCATAGCGGTCACGGATGTCTGCAACTATTTTCAGGCTGGCCGGAACCCCGAAGTCGGCGGCTATCAGCGTTGCCTCAAGGTCTTCAAACGTGCTTTTATCCCATTTTTTTTCGCCGGCGAAGATTTCCGCCAGCGAACGGGAAACCGTCGTCGTCGTTTTTTCGAGGCCTTTTTTAAAAATGGAAAAAATTGATTTCATGGTTTATTCGCAGCCTTTCTGGCCGGCCGGTCGAGCGAATCTTTTACGGCATTAAGCATGCCGTTCATAAAACCGCATGACGGCTCGCCACTGTAGTCGCGGGCGATTTTCACTGCTTCATTGATGCTGACCACCGGGGGGACTTCCATGACGAACAGCATTTCATAGATGGCCACCCGCATGATGTTCAGATCCACGACGGCCATCCGCTTCAGATCCCATTTTTGGGAATGGGCAAGTATTTGCGCGTCAATTTCCTTCAGATTTTTCACCACGCCAGCAATAGTATCCATGGCATATTCACGGCCTTTGCGGAAATAGCGATTGTCTTTCAGTTCGAGCGATTGCCCGGTCTGCTCGAAAAAATCATTGAAAACTTCTTCAGTCACGTCGCAGTGGTTCAATTCCTGCTGGAAAAGAAACTGCATGGCCAATTCCCGCCCGAGGCTGCGCGAATCGACCGGATTGTCTTGTTTTTGAGTAGCGGGCATGTATCTCTCCGTAATTAACCGCAAAAATTTATAACGTTGCTTATGCGAGCTGTTTGACCAGATTCGCCATTTCTATTGCGGCAACACCGGCGTCGGCGCCTTTGTTGCCGGCTTTGGTGCCGCTGCGCTCAATCGCCTGCTCAATGTTGTCGGCCGTAATGATTCCGTAAATTACCGGCACGCCGGTATCCAGGGAAATCTGCGCCAGCGCTTTAGACACTTCGCTGTTGATATACCCGGCATGGGGGGTAGCGCCCTGGATTACCACGCCGAGCGCGATTACCGCATCATATTTACCGCTTGCCACCAGCTTTTTAGCGGCAAACGGCAGCTCGTAGGAGCCAGGCACCCACGCGGCTTCGATGTTCTTGCCGCTGCCGCCGTGCCGCACAATGGCGTCGACCGCGCCGCCAAGCAGTTTGCTGACAAAAAATTCGTTAAACCGGCTGCAGACGATTCCAAAACGGAGTCCGTCCGCATTCAGGTTTCCTTCGTAAACTTTTCCAATTGTCTTGTCCATAAACTTTTCCTCCGTAATATAGACGTTATAATTTAAGTCCGTTTCCCGTAATTTTCCATTCAATAAACGGGTTCTTATAATAAATGTCCGAGCTTTTGCTTTTTGGTTTCAAGATATTTGCGGTTATGAATCTGCGGGTCAATGATGATTGGAACGCGCTCATTGACCTTAAGCCCGTAACCGCTGAGCCCGACCAGTTTGCGGGGATTATTAGTCAGCAGCCGGACAGATTTGACGCCGAGTTCAAGCAGAATTTGAACTCCGATGCCATATTCCCGGAGGTCAGCCGCGAAACCCAGCTTTTCATTTGCTTCGACAGTATCGCAGCCTTCATCCTGAAGTTTGTAGGCATGGATTTTATTGGCCAGCCCGATGCCGCGTCCTTCCTGGCGCATATAAACGACCACCCCGCAGCCTTCCAGCGCAATCTGCTGCATCGCGGAATGAAGCTGAGCGCCGCAGTCGCATCTCGCCGAGCCGAAAACATCGCCGGTCAGGCATTCGCTGTGAACCCTGACCAGCACATTCTCCCGGTCTTTGACGTCGCCGAAAACCAGCGCCACGTGTTCCAGTCCGTCAACCTTGGATTTATAGATATGAATCCGGAATTTGCCGTATTCGGTCGGCAGTTCGGCGGATGCCCCTTCCGTAATCAGCGCTTCGGTCCGGCGGCGGTAGGCGATCAAGCCCGCAACGGAGCACCATTTCAAATTATGTTTTTTTCTGAATATATCAAGCTGCGGGACTCTGGCCATAGTGCCGTCGTCATTCATTATTTCACAGATAACGCCGGCCGGCGCCAGTCCCGCGATCCTCGCCATATCCACCGCCGCTTCGGTATGTCCGGCGCGCCTGAGCACACCGCCCGCCCTCGCCACCAGCGGAAAAACATGTCCGGGAATAACGAAATCATCAGCGGTTGAAGCCGGGTCTATCAGCGTTTCAATCGTTTTCGCCCGGTCATAGGCGGAGATTCCCGTAGTAATGCCGTTTTTAGCGTCAACACTTTGGGTAAATGCGGTATGAAACGGGTCTTTCAGCGCCGCCATGCTGTAGAGTTTCAAAGCTGCTGCGTGTTCCTCAGATAACGGAACGCAAACCAGGCCGCGTCCATGGGTTGCCATGAAATTAATGATTTCAGGCGTGACTTTAGCGGCGGCGGCAACCAGGTCACCCTCGTTTTCCCTGTTTTCATCGTCGGTTACAATAACCATCTCGCCGCGTTTCAAGGCGGCGATCACATCTTCGATTTTGTCAAATTCTACCGGCATTTCACTTATTCCCTTCTGCTGTATCAGGGCAAAAATAAAGCCCTGAAGGCAATTTTTATTCAGGGCTTACATAGACCATTCATCCGGTGTCCGATACGGATACCGTTATCTTCTTTCATCCAGACTTTACTGTCGGTTACGGAATTACACCGTATCTGTTCTGTTCTACGGAACTCGCGGACTGTACCGCCGGTCAGGAATTTTCCTTACGGAATCACCTTGCCCTGAAGATATTTACATGCCGGAACAATTCCGGCACGCGCTTTCAAACAACTCCCGGCCACGCCGGAATATTAAATTATCAGTTTTTCGCTTTCCTTGTCAAACAAGTGCGCTTTCGGCATAAATATCGGCAGCTCAACCTTATCTCCAACCTTAAGTATCTTGTGTGCATCGACCCTGGCAATAAAACTGTTAGCGCCGGTATTAAGGTAAAGATAAGTCTCTGAACCCATCGGTTCGATGACTTCCACTTCAGCCTTGATCCGCGGATAATCGCCGTTGCCGGTTTTTTCCCAGCAGATGTCCTCCGGACGGATACCGAATACCACCTTGCGGTTGATATAGGGGCTGACCGTGCTTTTCCAGGAGTCGGCAAGCGGCAGTTCAAAAGCATCTTCCTTAAAATAAAGCCTGCCTTCTCTTCCCTGAACTTCGCCGCTGAAGAAATTCATCGGCGGGGTGCCGATAAATCCGGCGACAAACAAATTCGCCGGTCTGTCATAAAGATTAATCGGACTGTCAACCTGGTGAATAATGCCGTCTTTCATCACGCAGATGCGGTCTCCCATCGTCATGGCTTCCACCTGGTCATGGGTGACGTAAATCATCGTGGTTTCCAGCTGAGTATGCAATTTGCTGATCTCGGCGCGCATCTGGACGCGCATTTTGGCGTCAAGATTGGACAGCGGTTCGTCGAACAGGAACGCTTCCGGTTTGCGGACAATCGCGCGGCCCACGGCAACGCGCTGGCGCTGTCCGCCGGACAGCGCTTTCGGACGCCGGTCCAGGTAATCTTCAATGCTGAGTATTCTGGCGGCTTCTTTCACGCGTTTATCAATGTCCGCTTTTTTGAATTTGCGGAGTTTCAGTCCGAAAGCCATATTTTCATAAACCGTCATGTGCGGATAAAGCGCATAGTTCTGGAATACCATCGCAATGTCGCGGTCTTTGGGCGGAACATCATTGATGAGCCGTTCGCCGATGCGGATTTCACCTTCGGAAATTTCCTCCAGTCCGGCGATCATGCGCAAAGTGGTGGATTTGCCGCAGCCGGAAGGCCCGACCAGCACCATGAATTCGCGGTCTTTGATATCCAGATCGATATTCTTGACCGCCTTCACATTGCCGGGGTAAATTTTCGCCACCCCTCTGAGGGTTACTTCCGCCATACACAACTCCTTTATAGCTCAATACATCCCAAATTAACAACGTCCCGCTGAAAACGTCCTGATAATATACTGTAAAAACGGTAAAAGTCCACACTTTAACCGAAAAATACCCAAACTCGGCGCATTTCCGCATGAAATCTATGTATATAAATTTCATTTTTACGGTTTTAACGTTATATTCATTAATAATAGCCTTTCTTGCGGCATTTTATGAGCAGCTTTATTATATGAATTATACATCGATATATTGAAACAGGAGGAAAGTTATTATGAGTAAAAAGATTTTAATAATCGGCGGCAGCCCGCGCAAAAATGGAAACACCGCAACAATCGCCGGATGGGTGGCTGAAGGCGCGGAATCCGAAAGCGCGTCTGTAAAGATTGTGGATGCCGCCCGCTTGAAATATAAAACTGCCGGTTGCTGCTCCTGCTACGGATGCCAGGTCTCGCAGCAGTTCCGCTGCGTTATTCTGGATGAAGCGACGGATGTTGTCGCATCATTTACAGATTACGACGTAGTGGTTTTTGCATCTCCGGTTTACTTTTTCGGGCTGTCCGCGCAGATAAAAATGGTTATTGACAGAATGTTTTCACTGTTTAAATTCAGTAATGGCAAAACGATCCACAATCTCAAGAAAGTGAACTTCGCCCTTATTGCCACTTGCGGCGGCGATCTGGATGACAGCGGAGTTAAGCTGGTAGACGAAACCATTAAAGAGATAGTCCATTTTATTGGAAAGACTCACAAGAGCCTGCTCATTCCGTCGCTGCCGCCAACCCCTGAGGCAACCGCCAGGAAAGAGGATGTGAAAATAAAGGCTGTGGATTTCGGTAAAAAGCTGGCAAAATGGTGATTGCGGAGAACTTTTGAAAGAGCAGGGGGGCGGAAATGGTTTTCGAGAATGTTTACATCCATATTCCTTTTTGCAGCAGAAAATGTGATTACTGCAGCTTTTTTTCTGTGCCAAATCCGGGCAAAAGCCTGGTGGATGCATATTTAAACCGTCTCGAAGAAGACCTTGCAGACGCTAATCTCTCAATTCCGGTAAAAACCATTTACCTGGGCGGCGGAACCCCGTCGCTGTTATCCTGTACACAGCTTGAACGGTTTTATGCGATGATCAGAAAGTATGTTCCGCTACTGCCTTCAGCTGAAATATCCATGGAATGCAATCCGGAGACTTTGTCCCCGGAAAAAGGCGACATCATCCTGGATTTCGTCAATCGGTTGAGTATTGGAGTACAGTCCTTCAATCACAAACTGCGCACTAAACTCGGCAGGCAGTCGAAGGACTCTGAAATTGAAACCGCATTAAGCAGTTTAAGAGGCCGACGGATAAAAGAATTTAATATTGACCTGATTTACGGGATTCCCGGCCAGTCGCTGAAAGAATGGGAACAGGACCTGGAGATTGCGGCGGCACACGATATCTCCCACATCTCCTGCTATTGCCTTACCATTGAAGAAGGCACTGCACTGGCTACGGCATTTAATGGAGAAGACCTGGTTGATGATGAAACGGCGGCTGAAATGTGGAGCCTGACAGGCGCGTTTCTGGAATCCAGGAATATTCGCCGCTACGAAATATCAAACTACGCCAGGGCGGGAGCGGAATGCGCCCATAATATAAATGTCTGGTACGGACAGCCTTATCTCGGCCTGGGGCCGGCATCGGCATCATTTGACGGCAGAGACCGCTGGACGCAGCCGTCCTCGCTGGAAAAATGGCTGGACGGACAAGCGCCGGAAATGGATATTATAGACCCTGAATACCGCATGGCGGAAATCTTTATCATCGGACTCAGAACTGTTGAAGGCTGGAATAATAACCGCTGGAAAGATGTGTATATGCAGAAAACAATGTATGTTGACTGGAGCACGATGCTGGAGCGGGCGGTCAGTGTAAAGAAACTTCATCCCGACTTGATGGAGGTTGCTGAAGACAGCATCCGCCTGACAGAAAAAGGCCTCTTATTCTGGAACACCGCCGCCGAAGCCTGGCTGGGCTGATTCTACATTAGAACGAAAAGTCTTTTCTTGAAAAACGGTACTCCTTGCGGCAGAAGTTGCACATAATAGCAGGGTTTGCGTTTTCTAAAAACAGTCCGACCAGCTCATTTTTGTCCAGAACCGACATGGCCATCTTCATCTTTTCAAAAGAACAGTTGCACCTGAATCCCGGACTGTTGCCGTAGTCGTAGGAAAGCAGATTTTTATCCGCGAACATTTCGCTCCCGCCGCCGGCGGCCGCCGCCAGCGCCCATAATTTCTTCTCGGAAGGCATGCGTTCCAGCAGAAGATTGGCAAATTCCGGCTGACAGATATTTTTACGGTATTTCTCAAACTCGGCCAGGTTGCAGTCCGGCATAGCCTGAATCATAAATCCGCCTGCTATTTTAACCGGATTCTGCGGGTCAGCATTGAATTCAACCGCTGTGTTGAACTCGGTTTCAAGCTGGTCGCTGACGGAAAAGAAAAAGCCGGCGTCTGCAACCGCATCGCTGAAGGCGGTACGCGTTTTACCGGAATTCAGGATTTTACCGGCTTCTGATTTGATGATGGAGATAAAACCGTCTTTTTCCCCGTATATTTCCTGTTCGGAGGCTATCTTATTCATCAGATGCGGCTCTTTGATAATCCCGCGAATATCACAATCGGCATTGACGTCCACGATAATAGAAGATATCCTGCCTGGATAGTCCCAGCGGAGCGAGTATTTTTCGCCTTTATTCAGCAATGCGGAAACCAGTGCTCCGACCGTCAGCGCTCCGGCAAAAATATCCGCGGCAACCGGATCCGTGTCATGGATGGTAATTCCCCTGGAAACGGTGCCGGTTGTTTCCGCAAACACAAACCGGGCGTTGATACTCCGGAAAATACCGCGGATAAGATAGTCGGAATGAATCATTTTAATCTCTTGAAAAAGTATGGCGGCATTATCGCCGCCATCGAATTCTGTTTACTGTACTCTTTCAATAACGATTTCAGGATCAATTTCTTCCCGGAGCAGACGTTCAAGACCGTCTTTTATCGTCATTGTGGCATGCGGACACATGCCGCAGGCGCCGCGCAGACGGACCTGAGCGGTTTTACCGGTTACATCAACGATTTCAAGATCTCCGCCGTCAGCCTGGAGGTGGACTCTCAATTCATTCAAACGGCTTCTGATTTTGTCGTGGAGTTCAGACATTTTTAATCTCCTTAAAGTTTATTAACCATTTTAAAGACTCAAAACCACATTACCATACGAATTTTGATCCGCTCAGTCTTCTGCCGAATTCTGAAAGGACTTCGTTTTCTTCACTGATACCGCCGCGGGCGACAAAGGTCGCGCTGAAACGGACGTAATTGCCGACATCATCCCAGGGAACACTGCTGATGAGCTTTTCCTTGATCAGCCACTGGCTGAAATCTTCGGCGGTCTCGAACTTTTCGCCGCTGTCAGTGCCTTTCGGCGCTTTCACATAGAGATAGAACGAACCTTCCGGAACTTTGGCCGGGAAGCCCAGTTTGCACAGGCTTTCGGTCATGCTTTTCAGGCGGCGCTCGTACTTTTCACAGATTTTTGGCGTGATATCGGCCTGGTCTTTAAGTGCGCAGATGGCGGCCTTCTGAATAGCGGCGAACTGCCCGCTGTCGGCATTGTCCTTCACAAAGGCGAAAGCCTTGACCGCCAGTTCGCTGCCGCAAACCCAGCTCAAACGCCAGCCGGTCATATTAAATCCCTTGGACATGCTGTGCAGCTCGACTGCGACGTCTTTGCCGCCGGGCAATGACAGGATGCTGAGCGGCTTGCCCTGGAAATTCAACGGCGCATAAGCCGCGTCGGAAACAATCAGAATGTTATTCTTCTTAGCAAAATCAATCGCTTTGGCAAAGAACTTTTCATCGGCGGAAGCGCCGGTGGGATTGTTCGGGTAGTTCAGGTAAAGCAACTTTGCCCGCTTGCGCTGGTCGGCTGTCAGCGACTCCAAATCAGGCAGAAACCTGTTTTCTTCGAGTAGCGGCAGATTGACCACTTCGCCGCCGAGATACTTGGTCCAGGTACCCATTACCGGATAACCGGGAACGGTCATGATCGTAATGTCGCCGGGATTGATGAAACAAGTTGGGAGCAGCGCGAGAGCGGCCTTGCTGCCGATGGCATGCATGACTTCCGTTTCCGGATTGACATCGGCATGATAAAGCTCTTTCATGTACTGCGCGACGGCCGCCTTGAACTCGTCAATGCCGTTATCGGCGTAAGTGCGGTTTTCCCACAACGCGGCTTCTTTGCAGAGCGCGGCAACTACTTCCGGGAACGCCATGTCGTCAGGTTCGCCGATACCCATGTCTATCAATTTAACGCCGGGATGGGCTTTCATGGCGGCGCGCTTCGCGCGCTTGATCTTCTCAAACTTGTAAATTTTAGTGTCCTTACCGAATGACGAACCGCCCAGCCGTTCAGCAAAATTTGACTGCAAAAAACTTTCTTCCATCGCCTTGCTCCGTTTATGCTTATTTAATTTACCCTCTGGAGCCGTTCAAAAACAACCTTACATCTTCGCATTTCTCCAGAGCGCCTTCGGGTTTGCCGGTTCGTTACATCCCTTGCAGGTATGCGCCTCTCCGGCAATTCCCGAAATCTTTTCGGGATCTTTCGCGAAACGTGTCAAGTTTATTTCTTAACAGCTCCTTAGCTTTTTTTCAAAAGCAGGATATTGTATATGTTCTGCAAATAAAGTTAATTATAGCATAAATTTGTAATTATTCACCTCTTTACAAATCAATTTTACAGGAAAAACGGCTTATGAAAAAAATTATTGTCGATAAATATGAGTTTGAAGGGTATAGAATTCCGACCCAGTCGGCCAATATTCTCCTGATCAAAGCGAAACACGGGTTTCTCGGCTGCGGTTATTTCAGCATTGACACCGCCAATAGACTTCAGGAGACCGTTGCCATTGTCTCCGGCGTCCAAACCTACGATGACATGCTGAACGCGACTGTGGTCAATGTCAGCGCCGCCGCGGAAAAGAACGGAATCATCAAGGGCATGTCCGGACGCGACGCCCTGCTGAAAATGGCATAACCAGGAATAAAAAGATGAAAGTTGTTGCTGACGACAAGATTCCTCTGCTCAAAGGGGCGCTTGAACCATATTGTGATTCAGTCGTGTATCTGCCCGGCGGAAAAACCCGGCCTGAAGATGTCATGGACGCCGACGCTTTAATTACCCGGACCCGGACGAAATGCAATGCAAAGCTGCTGGCCGGGTCAAAAGTTAAATTCATTGCCACAGCCACCATCGGCTTCGATCATTTCGATACCGCATATCTTGACGACGCCGGGATCGCCTGGACCAATGCGCCGGGTTGCAATTCCGGTTCCGTCAAACAGTATATCACTTCCGTGCTGCTCAATCTGGCGGCAGATTATGGCATTTTGCTGCGCGGCAAAACCCTGGGCGTGGTCGGCGTCGGCAATGTCGGCTCGAAAGTCGCCGCCGTCGGCAGAGCGCTGGGCATGAACGTGCTGTTGAATGACCCGCCCCGAGCTGAAAAGGAAGGCGCGGACAAGTTCGTCAGCCTGGAACGCATCCAGTCCGAATCGGACTTTATCACTTTGCATGTGCCGTTGACGGAAACCGGCAGGGACCGGACTTATCATCTGGCGGATGCGGGTTTTCTGAAGAAACTTAAACCGGGATCATTTTTTATAAATTCATCCAGGGGCGAAGTTTGCGATAACGCCGCCTTGAAAGCCGCGCTGCAGGCTGAAGCCATTCGCGGCGCGATACTGGACGTATGGGAAAACGAGCCGGATATTGATCTCGAACTGCTGCGGCTGGTTGATTACGGCACTCCGCATATTGCCGGATATTCAACTGACGGCAAGGCCAACGGCACCGCCATGAGCGTCAATGCGCTTAGCCGGTTCTTTAATTTGGAACTCAAAGACTGGTATCCGTCACATGTTCCGGGACCCGGCATTCGCGAAATCGCGATTGCCGATCAGGGGACTTTTGAGAAAACACTGCTTGAAGCGGTAAGCGTCAGTTATAATGTCAGAGACGATTATTTCAGACTGATGGCGTCCCCGGAGACGTTTGAAAAACAGCGCGGCGACTATCCGCTGCGCCGCGAATTTCCATATTACACCGTAACCGTCAAAAGCCTGGATCCGGAAATTATTTCCGCGCTCCGGGAACTTGGTTTCAACCTGAAGGACGCATAGCCAATCATGTTTAACGCAATCATCTGCCGATATAACGAAATAGCGATAAAAGGCAATAACCGGGCGATGTTTGAAAACCGGCTGGTTGAAAATATCTACGATTTGCTCAAAACCGTCGACGACGTCAAAGTATCGCGGGTCAGGGGCAGAATCTGGGTGCAGCATCCGTCAAAACGTCCATTTTCTGACGGCGAACTGGATATAATCAAAGCGCAGCTCCCGCGGGCATTCGGCATCGAGTCTTTTTCCCCTGTCATTATGTGCGGTCTGGATATTGAAGAAATTTGCGCTGCGGTTGACGGCAGTTGCGATTCGTTTGTCCGGTTGGCAATGGCGAAAAAGGCGGTTCCGGCTTTCCGCATCCGGGCGACCAGAAGCAATAAGAAGTTTCCGCTTATATCCAAAGAGATCGAAATCCGGCTGGCTAAAGTCGTTGCCATTAAATATGACGACGACAGGCTGAGGGTTGATTTGACGGATGCCGACCTAACTGTCGGCTGCGAAGTCCGCGACGAATTCGCGTTCGTCTTTTATCAGTCATTCCAGGGGCCGGGCGGACTGCCGGTAGGCTGCAATTCGCCGACGCTGGCGCTGCTGTCAGGCGGCATTGATTCGCCGGTTGCCTGCTATATGACGATGAAACGCGGATGCCGCGTTGACTATATCACTTTTCACAGCGCGCCATATACTCCGCAGGTGACGATAGACAAAGTGAAGCGGATCGCCGCCGAATTAAATCTTTTCCAGCGTCCCGCCAAACTGCATATCTGCAATCTGGCGCCGATTCAGAAGCTGATCCGCGATAACTGCAACTCCCGCAACCGCACCGTCCTTTACCGGCGAATGATGTTCCGCATCGCGGAAAAAGTGGCTCGGAAAACCGGCTGCATGGCATTAGTGACGGGTGAATCCGTCGGCCAGGTCGCCAGCCAGACCATTGTCAACCTGAATACGATCAATGACGCCGTCAATATGCTGGTACTCCGTCCGCTGATTGGAATGGACAAAAGCGAAGGCATTGCGCTGGCGGAAAAAATCGGCACCTTTGAACTGTCCAAGGAACAGGTTCCGGACAGTTGCACAGTCTTTGCCCCGTCCGCCCCGTCTACCGCCGTGCCGCTGGAGCGCGCTAAAGAAGACGAGGATTTGCTTCCAGGATATGAAACCGTGCTGGATGAAATCATTCAGGGTATTGAAGTCTATACTGAAAGGTAAGACTGATATAAGCGCTGTCTTAAACCACTAAAAATCTTTAGAATATAATTTTACAAATTAAATATTAAAACATTCGGCCTGACTTTATAAAAGCCGCGCCGGCAGGAAAGAAAAACCATGAACAACGAAACGATTATCAAGGATACCTCCGCCAATCCCGCACCGCTCGGCCTTACCGGATTCGGGCTGACGACCATTCTGCTTAACATTCATAATGCCGGCTTCTATCCCAATAATTCCATGATTCTAGGGATGGGCATTTTTGTGGGCGGAATCGCCCAGATCATCGCCGGCATACTTGAATCGAAGAAGAACAATACTTTCGGTTTGACCGCTTTTATCGCCTACGGCTCCTTCTGGCTGTCGCTGGTGGCCATTCTGGCGCTGCCGCGGCTGGGCATTGCCGACAAGGCCGATGAAACTGCCATGGGTTTCTATCTGCTCGTCTGGGGACTGTTTACTTTCGGTATGTTCATCGGAACTTTGCGGCTCAACCGCGCCCTGCAAGTGGTTTTCGGTTCGCTGGTCATTCTCTTCGCGCTGCTGGCTCTTGGAGATTTCACCCATAATCCGACCATCAAAATCATTGCCGGATACGAAGGCATCATCTGCGGACTGTCGGCTTTTTATGCAGCTATCGCGCAGGTGCTGAATGAAGTATACGGCCGCGTTGTGCTGCCGGTGGGGCCTGTCGCCCGAAAGTAAAAATCTATTACTTTTTCAAACGGAACTCAGACGGCGAACAGCCGGCGGCCAGCCGGAAACGCTTGTTAAAATGCTGCGGGTCTGGCAGTCCGACCGTCACGCCGATCTCCTTGACGGACATGGCGGTGGTCTCCAGCAGGTATTTGGCTTTGTCAATGCGGCGCTGAAGCAGGTAGCGCTGGATGGTCATGCCTTGCTTTTTTCTGAACATCTGGGTCAAATAGTTCCGGCTGATATCGCATCTTCCGGCCAGCCGCCCGATGCTGACAGGCTGATCCAGCGCCATATCTATATAATTCTGCGCCGATTTCAGCTTCTGCTCAAGCGTCGAAGAGCTTGCGCTCCCGGATGATATGCCGCTGGATTTGACGGCCAGCCATAGCAGAAATTGACGAAGCGCATTGGCTGCGCCGAACCCGGCCAGTTCAGAGTTTTGCGCCAGCGCGAACAGGGTAATTATTTCTTGAAACCTTACCGCGTTCTCCGTGTAATTCTCCGCCGCCGGAAAATAGAGCGGCATGCTGAATTTGACCGTTTCCGCTCCGGATTCAGTATCGCCGGCGGCAAAGTGAGTGCAGTAGTGCCAGCCGCCGTTTTCCTCCGCATGATATGACGTTTCAACTCCGCAGGGCGAAATCGTAATGTCGCCGCGGGAAAGTTTCACCCGCCGGCCGCCGATATTCATTTCCCCGCTGTAGTCATACATGTGCAGCGCGTGATGCGCGGAGGAGCGGTAAACCGTCTTGAAATTCCGGTCTTTCAGGAAATAGCGGTTGGCGCGGATAATTGACGGCAGGCAGAGCAGTTCCCAGTGGAATTCCTGATTTGCCTGTTTCTTTTTCATATAATTCATACCACATTTTATAAAATCAATACAATAGCAGTAAGGCTTATTTGATGTTATAATATATCATGTAAACAACTTACAGGCAATTTTTAAGATTAATATTTTTTATTGTTTTTTTACCATTAACAGACAGGGAGAGAAATTATGACACAAGCGGCAGTAATGACCCCGCGCCAGCGGTTTATCGCGGCGCTTGAACGCAAACCTTTGACCGGACGGGTTCCGCACTTCGAACTGGTATTTTTCCTTACCATGGAGGCTTTCGGCAAGCTTCATCCCTCACAGCGGAATTACGGTCAATGGGACCAGATGACGGAAACGGAACGCAAACTGCACCGCCATGAAATCGCTCAACTCTATATCGACACTGCGGAGCGTTTTGAGCACAGCGCGATTTTCATTCATCCGAATCCTGGCACATTTGACGAGACCGCGCGCCTGATCGAGCTGATCCGGGAAAAATCCGGAGATAAATATTGCATCGTAATGCACGGCGACGCCACCTACGGGATACCCGGAGGCAATGCTTTTATGGAATTCGTCTACCGCCTGGCCGATGAACCGGAAAAGGTGAAAGCCGATGCCGGAGCGATGGTTGACCGCGCAATTGAAAAAGCGGAAAAATTCCGGGTACCCGGCGGACTGGACGGCTTTGCGCTGTGCGCGGATTACTGCATGAATGACAATCCGTTCATTTCGCCGGACCAGTTCGCGGAGTTTGTCACGCCATATCTCAAACGGCTGATCCGCGCTTACCGCGATATGGGATTCTACACGATCAAGCATACTGATGGCAATATTATGCCGATTGCCGACCAACTGGTTGAATGCGAACCCCACGCGCTGCATTCGCTCGACCCGCAGGGCGGCGTGGACATCGCTGAATTAAAACGGCGCTACGGCAGCAGGGTATGCCTGATCGGCAACGTCAACTGCGGGCTGATTGATACTGGAACCGACGAGCAGGTCATTGAATCCGCGCGCTACGCGCTGAAGCATGGCATGCCCGGCGGCGGCTACATCTTTTCCACCAGCAATTGCGTCTATACCGGCATGCGTCTGGAGCGTTATGAACTGCTGCTCGACATCTGGCGCAAAGAAGGAAATTACCCGGCCTGAGGTCATTTTTAACCACAAAGACACGGAGTGCTTAGCGCGGCAAGCCGCAACCAAAAGAAACTGTTAAATACACCTTAACCACGAAAGGCACGAAAATTCACGAAAAAACGCCAATACAGTTTTACCACAGAGGACGCAGAGTACACTGAGGAAAGACAAATACACTTCACCATGAAGAACATGAAGGGAGTGAAGGAACCCCGGGAACACCGCTCTCCGTAGCGGCATTCTTGATTTCGCCGTTCCGGCGACCAACG
>JBAWXM010000057.1:0-20061 GCA_037144075.1 Lentisphaerota bacterium
TTTGCTCCTCTCCGGCAACCCCAAAATTTCTCCCCGATACCCTCAGCATAAAAATTCCACTTATTTTTTACAACTCCTAAGGAGCCGTAACGAAATAACCTTGACAGCTCCTAATTAACTATTTTCAGTCCACTCCTCATCCGCTATTTTGACTAAAATATACTTTAGACCGGAACCGCCATTTGTTCAAATAACTGCATGCCTGATTTGATGCTTTTTTATTAAACATTCAGACTTTTACCGGACATTTTAAAACATCGCGCCCGTAAACGTCCATATTGACGTTTACGGGCGCGACTGACTAATCAACTGACACTATTATTCCTGAACGATAGTGCCTTCCGGAACTTCGATGTGCTTAATCAACTCGCCGCCGGTCCAGTCCCAGCCGCATTTGATATTGCCGTAAGGAGTGGGAACAACGCCCTCGGCTTTCTGGCCTTTGACGGCGCACGGCCTGAACGAAACACTTTTCCAGGCCGGAGCGGTTTGTCTGACGCCGAGAATAATTTCCTGAAAATGCGCCAGCGGATGAGCAGTCCAGGCATGGCACAGGCTGCCGTTGCCGCGCTGACGCTTCCAGTCCCAGTTTTCCGGAACGGTGGAAAGGCCCTCATCAACCCATTGTCCCCACCAGCGGCGGATGCAGTCCACGACTTCCTGTTTGACCTCTTTGCGTTTGAGCGCTTCAAAGATGTAGTATATGAAGAAAGAGGACGGCATATAAGACGACCTGACTTCTTTGCTGTTAATCAGCGGCAGCAGCGCCTGTTCAAGGAATTTGTCATGGCTTTCAGGGAAAATATCCAGCATAACCGCCAGCGCGGCGGTATGGGGGGATTGCGCTTTGACCACCCTGCCCTCATTGTCAATGCCATCGTAAATCATGCCTTCATGACGGTCATAGAGAATGGTTTTGATCGCGGCAAACAGTTTTTCAGCGCGATACCGGCAATCTCTTTCCAACTCTTTGAGGCCGGTCATTTCCGCCATCTTCTGAGCGTAACGCAGCGCCAGCAGATACTGGAGATTCAGCACTGCCGGTACGCCGTTGCGGTGCAGATCCGGACACCAGTCGAGAAACAGCCAGTAACGGTCGTCATAAGAGAGCAGGCCGTTTTTGCCGAGGTTACAGCGAAAATACTCCAGCACCTCGTTGATCCGGTCTTTCATCTCGACAAAAAGCGAAAGATCGCCGGTCTGCCAGTAGTAGAGCCAGTGCGTTACAATCCAGGTCAGCGAGAAGTCCGGCAGAATACAGTGATGCGAGCAGGTCGGAGCATGACCGTAGGTAAGTCCGCTGAAAGCCTTTTGAGCGCCGATTTGTCTGATGCCCCTGGCCAGCAGTCTGGAATCGGCGGCCAGCGCGAAAGTATTCCGCGCCTGGACGCAGGCGTCGCCCCACCACTGGGCCTGTTCGCGCCATGGACAGTCAACATAGGCGTCCAGCATGCAGCTCTGCTGGGTGTGGACGCACATCTTCCAGATGTCATTCAGCCGCTTGTCGGAGGATTCGAAGCGTCCGGCGATTTTCAGCGGATAAACGGTCTGGCGCAAGGAGATTCTCACCGAGATGTCCGCGGGATTGCCACGCACCACCACCAC
The DNA here is from genome assembly GCA_037144075.1 of Lentisphaerota bacterium. Taxonomy (GTDB): domain Bacteria; phylum Verrucomicrobiota; class Lentisphaeria; order Victivallales; family Victivallaceae; genus CAIPAT01. The sequence goes on from JBAWXM010000057.1 coordinate 1,606, forward strand.
CAGGTAGCGGAATCCCCAGATATGCAGAAATTCGTGCCGGTTAATCCCGGTGTCCGGTTTCAGGCGGTTGCCGAATGCCTGGCGGCAGTGGATGGCGGTCGGGTCCAGCAACGTCGGGGTTACGCCGTTCACATCCTCGGTAGCCAGCAGGTCAACCAGCCCGCCGGCCAGCGCGGTTTCCGTCTCCATGATTAACGCGCCGACAACCTCGCGGCCGAAGTCCAGCAGCAACGCATGGGCTTCATCCTTATCCCATGCGGCAAAAGCTAACTGCTCCGGATTGCCTTTGCCTTCAAAGGGCACCCATTCGCTTTTTTCATCAAAGTAGAGCTTGACCAGGTTCTGCGGCGCGGCAAAATCTTTGCCGCACTGCCAGGCGGATTCGGCGACGATTTTTTCCGGATGCAGCAGATCATTGGTGAACAGCGGAATGCCGCGTTCTTCAAAACTGTGCCAGGGCATTGCACCGGGGGTCCGGGTAACGACCATCCCGCCGGTTTCCCAATTGCCGTCATCGTATTCCAGTTCCTTCCAGCCGTCCAGAGGGTCAACCGATGCGTCATAAAGTTCCTGGAAGCCCAGTTGCAGCGAAAGCCGCGCCACCCCGCGCGAATATCCCGGAGCCTGACGGACCCGCCAGTTATTGCCGGTGTTCAACGAAACATCATCCGCCACCCCCGCGATCAGAATCCCGGCTTCGTCAGCATATAAGTAAGTGAAAGTGGAGGTGCCGTACTGATACCCCATTACCGCCAGCACGTTTTTCCCTTTTCTCAGGAACGGCGCAATATCCACCCGGTCAAACGGCCAAGTCCCGTGATATCCTCTGGCGGGGCCGCGGGTCACATACTGGCCGTTGACATAAAGGACATAAAACGAGTCAGCCGTAATGCAGATTTTGCATTTTGAAGGCACATGATCAAGCCGGAATTCCTTTCTGGCCTGAGTTCTGTTGTCAATGTAATTCACTTCCCGGTTCATGGGCCATATCCAGTTTGCGCCGGCAAACATGGAACTGTTGGGATGCATGTTGATCATTTTAAAGCGCTCCTTTTTATTGTTATTTCCGGTATAATGTTAATGCTGTCAATATGTTGCTCCGCTGGAGCTAAAATTCTGATTCCCGGTTTTAGGTTTTATTCTGATTTCTGGCTTCTGTTTTTTTAGGTTTCTTATTGTGCCTTTGTCATAAAGTTCAGGTTTGATCAGCAGTTTGACCGGCAAAGACAGACGTTTCAAGCTGAAGTCAGCCAGCGCGTTCAGTAGCGCGGCGGCCACCCCCAGGGTGGCGTGACTGACGCATGAAACCGGCGGAATATTCCGCAGCGAATCGCCGCTGCCGTTCAGCGCGATAATGCCGAACTGGTCTGGTACCGCCCCGGATGCGCAGATATCCGCAACAATCATCTGGATGGATTCATCCGAATAGAAGAATACCGCGTCTTCCCCGTCCGCAGCAGCCCGGCTGAGAATCTCCCGGCACTTTATGCCGTAATCGCCTGCCGTCTTCTCAATCAGACGGATACAACTCTTACGCAGCAGGCCGTGCTGCTTCAATACATTGGAAAAACCGGCAATGCGGTTTACGAACGACTTATCTATGCTGTTTTCAACTAAATCATAGCCTGTTAAAAATATCTTTCTGTATCCGGACTTTACAAGCGCTTCAGCCGCCATTTCCCCGGCCGCGTAGTTATCCAGACTGACAATGTTCGCCATTGTTCCGGAGTAGTATTCCGTCATAGCAATCACCAGTTTCTGCGTTTCCAGCTCTTTAAGATATGCGATTAACTCTTCATGCGGAACATTGCACTTGAAAGGCGATACTAAAACAACGTCGGCCTGACTGAGCTGCGCCTTAATCAGATTAAAACTGGTCGATGAATCCGTCAGCAGCAGACTGATATCCGCCCCCTGCTGTTTTGCCATGGGCGCAAAATTCAGCCACAGGCGTTCTAGCGCATGCAGATGAAATGCCGACTGGACACCGGATGCGACAAAAAGTATTCTTCCGCAATTGCGCAGCAGACCGGGGGAATTGACGATTTCATTTTTCCGCCCCCCGCGCCGGATAAGCCCGTCGGAAATCAATTCATCCAGAGCCTTGCGCAAAGTCATCCGGCTGGCCCCCTGCATTACGGCAAGCTCCCGTTCCGGCGGCAGCAGATATTTGCCGGACGAAGCCAGCGACTTAACCAGCGCTGCCAGGTCTTCCTTTACAGTCTGATATTTTTTATAAATTTTCGTCATATCAATATCTATACCTTATGGTCTAGATTTTGTCAAACGGCAAATCTGCGAAATATCTGGAATAACAGTTATACTCTGCGCGGCTGAAAATTTAAGCATAGACGAGCAGGATTGTGGATTGGATTTTTCGCTCCGACTGACAGGCGATGCCCGCATCGCATGAAGGAGGAACGGGAAAAGACGTCCGCAAGACGATCGCCGCAAAGCAGTTGCGATCTTTAGAGTTTGGATTAGCGCTCTTCGAGGCCTTCGACACCCCGGTATCGGCAGCCTCTCAGAATATGAACCAATTCTCAAAATCTTCGCAATCTATTTTAAATTTTCAGCCGTGCAGAGTATATATAGCCACATCATCCTGGACAGACTTGCGCAAAACGTGTTTCATGGGACTTATGGGACTTATGGGACTTTGCTGTCCGTTCCGGACAGCAGTATAATAAAACAATTTTTGACAACCGTTCTCTGCATATTTTGGACACCACTCAGCCTTCCCGCATTCGCGGGAGACAGTCTCCGAGCACACTGTTTTTTCATTTTCCCATCCGTCCTATCCGTCCTATCCGTCCTATCCGTCCTATCCACTCTTACCCGGCAGCCAGACCACGAACAGTAACGGACTATACGTACAGCACGGACTGCTTCGACAGGCTGGTCGCCTGCGGCGGGTAAACTTCCAGCCAAGTAGTGGCTAAAACCACTGGTCCCGCAGTCACGGGGTCCCGCGACTGCGGGACTGATGCTTGCGGTACTATTTAAAACAATGCCGGTCATGCGACCGGTGCTCCAGTGTTTTATTTCGCACTACTTCCGTCATCTTCTTGAACCGGCCACAGACTGTGACTGGCTAAGCAGTTGATTATTGCAAAAAAAATGCTATATTCCCAGTTTGAAATTGAGACTGAAAACATATTGGTGGTAAAATGAATACATTGAAGATCGCGGGAAAAGAATTTAAGAGCCGGCTGTTTCTCGGAACCGGCAAGTTTGCCGCTGCGGAATATCTGAGAAAAGCCATTATCGCATCCGGCACCGAACTTGTCACCGTGGCTCTCCGGCGCGTAAACGTCGGCGACAGTGGCGATGATATTCTTTCAGCGATAGACACGAAAAAGGTCAGCGTCATGCTGAACACCAGCGGGGCCCGCAACGCCCAGGACGCAATTAAAATCGCGCGTTTCGGCCGCGCCGCCGGTTACGAATGGATAAAACTGGAAATCCATCCCGACCCCAACTATCTGCTGCCTGACCCGATTGAAACCCTGGCCGCCGCCGAAATTCTGGTCAAAGAGGGCTTTATCGTCCTTCCCTATATCAATGCGGACCCGGTGCTGGCCAAGCGGCTGGAAGATGTCGGGGTTCATGCCGTAATGCCGCTGGGCGCGCCCATCGGCAGCAATCAGGGGTTGAAAACTGAAACCATGCTGCGGATTATCATTGAGCAGTCCAACGTTCCGGTAATCGTTGACGCCGGTCTCGGCCTGCCCTCGCACGCCGCCGCCGCCATCGAACTCGGAGCCGACGCCGTGCTGGTGAACACCGCCATCGCCGCCGCAGGCGATCCTGAGAACATGGCGCTGGCTTTCTCCATGGCGGTAAAAGCCGCGGGAATAGCCATCAATGCGGTTCCGGCGGCATCCGGCTTCCGGGCTTCCGCAACGTCTCCGATGAACACTTTTGACAATATCGTCTGATTGCATAGCATGTGTTACGTGTTACGGGTTACGGGTCGGTCAGGCCAAAACTTAGCACTTAGCACTTAGCACTTAGCACTTAGCACTTAGCACTTAGCACTTAGCACTTAGCACTTAAAACTTAGCACTTAAAACTTAGCACTTAAAACTTAAAACTTAAAACCTAAAACAAAGATCCAAAAACAATGTTTCCTTATTGCAAATATCCGGCTAATGAGATCAAGAGCCATCTGCAAAGCGTCACGCCGGAAATGGCGCTCCGCTCTCTGGATAATCCGGAACCGAAGTTTTCCGACTTCCTCAACTATATTTCTCCCGCCGCGGAAAATATGCTGGAGGAAATGCGCGAACATGCCGCGGTTATCAGGAAAATGTATTTCGGCAACACCGTGCGGCTATACGGTCCGCTGTATATCTCCAACATCTGCATCAATGACTGCGCCTACTGCGGCTTCCGCACTTCATACCATGAACACAAACGCCGCCGTCTGACTTTCGATGAAACCATCGCCGAAGCTAAAATCATCAAAGGTTACGGCATGGACAGCCTGCTCCTGGTCAGCGGCGAAGACCCGGTCGGCGTCTCCGTGGATTTTCTGGTGAAAGTGGTCAACGAATTGAAAAAAATGTTCTCCTATATCTCAATCGAAATTTATCCGATGGACCGCGACAACTACCGCAAACTGTTTGAAGCAGGGGTTCACGGCCTTACCATTTATCAGGAAACATACGATCAGGAATTGTACAAAAAACTGCACCGCCGCGGCCCTAAGGCCGATTACCAGAACCGGCTTGACGCAATGAAAGCCGGCGGCGAAGCAGGCTTTTACAATCTCGGCATGGGCGCGCTGCTCGGTCTTAATCCCGACTGGCGGCTTGAAGCGGTATCCGTTGCCGCGCACGGGCTGTGGATCAGGAAACATTTCTGGCGCAGCAAGATTCAGTTCTCATTTCCGCGCATCACGCCTGTAGAAGGCGGCTTCCAGGTTCCCGCGCCGGTATCGGAAATTAATCTGGAGCAGATGATGCTGGCTTTCCGGCTGTTCTTCCACGAGGCCGATTTGTTTATTTCAACGCGCGAATCGCGCGACTTCCGCACCCGGATCGTCAAGACCTGCGTCAGCCATATCAGCGCCGGCTCACAGGTCGCGCCGGGCGGCTACGATGAATATGAGCGTTTGAAAGACAAGCGCGACCTGGGCCAGTTTACCGTAACGGATTCCAGTTCCGTCGTCCAGGTCGTGGCGGACATGAAAGCCCAGGGGCTGGAACCGGTATTCAAAGACTGGGACTCCGCTTTCGGCGCATAAAATTAAACGACCGCATCTGGATTTTAATAACCACAGCGCACACAGAGAACACAGAGGAAAACCAGCAGCCGGCGCTAGCGCCTGCGGTATGGAAAACGGGTTTTATTATCCTGTATATCCTGTCCATCCCTGTTAAGTCTTCATGTTTTCACCTGTGTCATCTGCGGATAAATCCGCGCCTTCGGTGCTGTCTCCTGACGCTTATTGCTTTTTCCTGCTGGTATCCGTAAACGGCTTCATGGCATCTATCGCGGCGATCACCTCTTTGCGCAAATCTTCCGCGTCTTTTTCATTACCGGCAGCTAAATACTCCGCCACTTTGCGGGCCTTTGCGGCGCACTCACGTAATTTTACCGCATTGTCAGTCTGCCCATGAGCATCAAATTCTTTAGCCCTGGCCTCCATCTTGTCCGCATTTCTTCGCCACATTTCGCTACGCTGCGCAGGGGATTTATAAACTTTCTCAGCATCTCCGCCCGCACCTTCACTCGCCATGCCAACCAGTCCCGCCATTGCCAGCGCCATCATCAGAACGATCTTTCTCATAAAAGAACTCCTTAGTTTTTGCAACTCTTTTTGACCGAATCTTCAAGGTTTGAAAATATGGTTGCTCCATGCGGATAGATTCCGCTGAAATCCGTGCAGACCTTCATTTCTCCGAGATGCCGGATTGAGGCCAGTTCTGTTTTGGCGCGACTCACGAATAACTCAACCTGTTTCATTGATTCGAATGTTGCAATACCGACCCATTCCGCGCCGTCCCATTCCACCACTGTGTATTTTACGTCATTTCCGCCGCTGCTCGTCTTCGGTTCGCTTGTTTTCGGTTCGTCTGCAATTGCCATACGCGCTTTTTCTATACCGCAGGCAAAAGCTTCCTCCATGGTTTTCCAGTCGTCATCATTGCAGGCGCCTGCCCACATATTCCTTTTAAATTCAAAATAACCGCCATCTTTTAATTCTTCATAGCTTTTTGAGGTATGGCTCATGTAATAATGATCGGCGGCTCTATTAAAATATTCGCGTTTATTGATTAAGCTCAATGCTTCTCCGTTTGGCAGCAGGACACTGGTGATATTATTATCTTTCACCAGTTGCTCGATTGTTATCGGTTCCGCTATTTCTTCGCCGGTTTTATCGTTGAACCCGCTGGATATTTTTGCGGTCAATTCGCCGGTTTTTCTGTCCAGCTCCAGGTTATATTCCTTAACCCTGACTGTCCAGTTGATAAAATTGGCGTTGTGGGATACGGATAATTGTCCTGGTTGTATTGTCATAGCTTCAAATCCTTATAATTTTTATTTATACTCTGCACGGCTGAAAATTCAACTATAGATGAATTTTCAACCGCACAGAGTATGGCAAGGCACAAAGAAAACTTTTTAATGGTTAATGGCCACCAGCCACCTGTCACATGAGCCAATTGCAAAACTCGCGTTTTGCGGGAATTTAGAAGACAGAATCCAGAATTCAGAATGAAATTCTAACTCAAATCCAGTTCGTCTTCCAATTATTCTGTCTCCCGTCTCCTGAATTCTGACTACTTTTGAAATTACCTCACATATTATAAAGTTACTCGGACTGTAAAGCCGCCAGCGCCTTGTTCGCCGCCTGCTTCACCGCTTCATTATCATTGTTAGCGGCTTTACGAAACCACCTTACTGCCTGTTCCTCATCTCTGGCGACGCCTTCGCCTTTGATATAGCACACGCCGAGATTATACTGCGCATCCGCATCGCCCTGTTCTGCAGCCTTAAGAAACCATTTCACTCCTTCAGCTTCATCTTTGGCGACACCTTCGCCTTTAGCATAACACACGCCGAGATTATACTGTGCTTTCACATAGCCCTGTCCGGCGGCTTTGCTGTACCACTTTACCGCCTCGGCATCGTCTTTGGCAACACCCTCGCCTCTGGCATAACACGCGCCAAGATTATTCTGCGCCTGCGCATTGCCCTGTCCGGCGGCTTTGAGATACCCCGGCACATCCACGTTCTCTTTAGCAGCAAAACCTTCGCCCTTATCATAGCATGCTCCGAGATTATACCGCGCCATCGCATGTCCCTGTTCAGCGGCTTTGCGGTACCATTTCACGGCTTCGACTTTATTCATGGCGACGCCTTCGCCTTTATCATAACACACGCCAAGATTATACTGCGCTTCCGCATACCCCTGATCCGCGGCTTTGCGATACCACTTCACGGCTTCGGCCTTGTCTTCGACAACGCCTTCGCCTTGGGCATAGCATGCGCCGAGATTATTCTGCGCCCCGGCATCTCCATGATCAGCAGCTTCTCGATAACTTGCCGCGTTGGCGTCATCTCTGGCAACGCCCCAGCTCAAAGAGCAGCATGTCCAGAGACAAACCGCAGAAGCGATGAACAGCAACAGATCTTTCCTCATTTCAAATTCTCCTGAAAAAGTTTATCTGCGCCAGATACTGAAACGTTAATATATAGAGGGTATTGCAAAAGTAGTCAGAAGTCAAGAGTCAGGATTCAGAATAAATCCGGATTTTATTTAGACGTTCATTCTGAATTCCTGCAAAACGTGAATTTTGCAATATGGCTCTATAAAGCACTGCTGAAAAATAACTTGAATCAGGGGCAAAGTCAATCGTATTGCAAAAAAATAGTGAATTGGACTTGCAAAATTCAAACATGTGATTTAAACTAATGAATGAAACAACCGTTTGAATAAGGTTATATTATGACAAAAAACAAAATTATAGCAGCAGCGCTTGAAGAATTTGCGGAACACGGCTACCATGCAGCAACAATACGCAACATCTGCAAACGGGCGGGAGTCAATATTGCCGCGATTAATTATCATTTCTCAGGCAAAGCGGAACTTTACCGGCAGGCGCTGGAAATGATTTTTGCAGTTAAGCCGCCGCTTCCATGCGGAGAGAAAATCCAGTCTGACGCAGACATGAAATCAGTGATGCAGGCGTGGATCAGGACATTTTTGAATCGCGGCAACGACAAGAAAGCTCCGGAAAGCCAGTTGATGAAGAAAATTGCCCATCATGAGATGCTTAATCCATCGGATATTTTTGATGAAATCATTGAGGTATATTTCAAACCGGATGTGCGTTCACTGGAAAGCATTTTAAGAAAAGGGCTGCCTGGTGATACTTCTGAGCAGGAAATCAAGACGCGGGTTTTCTCCACTCTCGGAAGCTGCATGTTCTATTTTTTCCATGGCCGATGCATCGAAAAATTCTGGACAGAAGGCGATTTTATCGAAGACAATCTGGATATGATAGTTGAACATATTGCCGCACAAAGCCTGATGGGATTAAAATTTAAATAAGAACAAAAACATTTTAATACAAAGTCATAGTATCATGAAAAAATATACAGGTCATTTATTATCATTAACTTTACTGATTGCCTTGATGCCGGCCGGTTGCGGCAAGCAACCGGCCGGTTGCGGCAAGCAACCGGCCGGCGGCGGACAAATGCAGATGCCCCCCGCTGAAGTCGCGGTTATAACCGTGCAGGAGGAACGGACAACTGTCTCCGCCGAACTGTCCGGACGCACAACAGCGTTCCTGGTGGCGGAAGTCCGCCCGCAAGTTGGCGGAATAATCCAGAAGCGTTTGTTCGAGGAGGGAACGGATGTCAAAGCTGGCGATCTGCTGTATCAAATTGACCCGGTGCTCTATCAGGCGGCATACGGCAAAGCCAAGGCTGACCTGGCCAAAGTTGAAGCCCGTGTCGTTCCGCTCCGCACCAAGGTTGAACGCAACAAAAAACTGGTCAAAGCCAATGCGGTCAGCCAGCAAAATTACGATGACATGCTAGGCGAACTCAATACAGCGGAAGCTGATATCGATGTAGCCAAGGCCGCGCTGGAAACCGCCCGCATCAACTTGACCTACACCAGTGTCACGGCGCCGATTTCAGGGCGCACCGGCAAATCCCATGTCACAGTAGGTGCACTGGTTACAGCCAATCATCTTCTGCCGCTCACCACAATTCAGCAGATCAACCCGATCTATGTTGATGTCACCCAGTCAAGCGCCAACTTTTTGAAGCTGAGAGAGGAAGTTGCAAACGGCCTGATAAAAATCTACGATCACGAAACCGCCAAAGTTAAGCTGTTTCTGGAGGATGGAACGCCGTATCCGCAGGAAGGTGAACTTAAGTTCCGCGACGTCACCGTTGACCAGAGTACCGGGTCATTCATTCTGCGCATGGTTTTTCCGAATCCTGACAATGTGCTGCTGCCCGGAATGTTTGTGCGCGTCGCCTCAAAAGAGGGAGTGGTGGAACATGCAATACTGGTTCCTCAGCAGGGCGTAATGCGGGATATGCGGGGAAAACCATACGCGCTGCTGGTGGACAGTTCCGGCAAAGTGATGCAAACTCAGTTGGAACTGGACCGCAGCATCGGCAATAAATGGCTGGTGAAAAGCGGTTTAAAACCGGGCGACCGCATGATTGTGGAGGGATTCCAGAAAATACGCCCAGGCGCTGCTGTAAAAATAGCCGGCGCTGAACCGGAAAATACGCCCAAAAGCCAGACGGCCAAACCGGGAGTCGCTTTATAATGATCCACTTTTTTATCAACCGCCCTATCTTTGCGTGGGTTATTGCCATTATTATCATGCTGGCTGGAGTATTGTCAATCTCCACCCTGCCGGTTTCACAGTATCCAGCCATCGCGCTGCCGGAAATATCCATCGACGCATTCTATCCGGGGGCATCGGCCAAAACCATCGAAGACACCGTCAGCCAGGTTATCGAGCAGAAAATGAACGGCATCGACCATCTGTGCTACATATCGTCCACCAGCGATTCGGCCGGTTATGCGACCATCACGCTGACCTTTGACGCCGGCACGGATTCGGATATAGCCCAGGTTCAGACCCAGAATAAACTGCAACTGGCCATGCCGCTGCTGCCGCAAATCGTGCAGCGTCAGGGAATCAGAGTTACCAAATCAACCAAAAATTTTCTGATGGTGGTTGGATTTATCTCCGAAGACGCAAGCATGGACCGCGACGATCTGACCAATTATGTTGTCGCCAATATTCAGGACCCGCTCAGCCGGGTTCAGGGGGTTGGCGATGTAACCACGTTCGGTTCGCAGTATGCAATGCGGATCTGGCTGAACCCGGACAAACTCTACAATTTTCAAATGACGCCTGATGACGTGACACTGGCGATTCAAAACCACAATGTACAAGTATCAGCCGGGCAGATCGGCGGAACTCCGTCCCCCAAGGGGCAGCAGTTAAATGCCACCATCAATATTCAGAGCCTTTTACAGACGCCTGAACAGTTCGGGCAGATTGTTCTGCGCGCCAACAGCGATGGCTCAAGAGTACTGCTGAAGGATGTGGCGAAAATCGAGCTGGGCAGTGAAAACTATGACATGGTCGGCACCTATAACGGCAAACCAGCGGCGGGCATGGCGGTTAAACTGGCCACCGGCGCCAATGCGCTTTCCACCGCCGATGCAGTCAGGGCTAAACTGAATGAATTGTCAAAATTCTATCCCAAAAGCATGAAAATGGTGTATCCTTACGATACTACGCCATTTGTAAAAATATCCATTGAAGAAGTAATTAAAACCCTGGCGGAGGCAATTCTGCTGGTCTTTCTCGTCATGTTCCTGTTTTTGCAGAATTTCAGGGCAACCCTTATTCCGACCATTGCAGTGCCGATCGTGCTGCTGGGGACTTTTGCGGTGCTGAAGGCATTCGGGTATTCAATCAATACGCTGACCATGTTTGCCATGGTGCTGGCTATCGGCCTGCTGGTTGACGACGCAATCGTAGTAGTGGAAAACGTGGAGCGGGTAATGAGCGAAGAAGGTCTTTCGCCCAAAGAAGCCACCCGAAAGTCAATGGGCCAGATATCCGGAGCACTGGTGGGCATCGCGCTGGTGCTGTCAGCCGTGTTTGTGCCAATGGCCTTTTTCGGCGGTTCCACCGGAGTTATCTACCGGCAGTTTTCCATCACCATTATTTCCTGCATGTTCTTTTCAGTGCTGGTCGCCCTGATAATTACCCCGGCGCTTTGCGCCACCATGCTTAAACCTGTAAAACAAGGACATCAAGTCTCCGAAAACGTAATTTTTATCTTTCGCCCTTTCTTCTACTGGTTCAACAGAGTTTTCAATGGCGGACGCGACCGGTATCAATCAATTGTCGGGCGCATGCTTAACTCCAGTATCCGTTATTTACTGCTTTATCTGGTGGTAGTGGGACTCATCGGATTCCTCTTCATGCGTCTGCCGACAGCATACCTGCCGGACGAAGACCAGGGCATTATGTTTGTGCAGATCATGCTTCCGGCCGGATCAACTCAGGAGCAAACGCTTAAAGTAATTGACCGGGTCAGGAACCATTTACTCATAGATCAGAAAGACGCGGTGGACTCCGTCTTCGCCGTGGCCGGGTTCAGTTTCGCCGGGAGAGGTCAGAATTCAGCCATCGCTTTTGCCAAGTTGAAAGACTGGAAACTGCGCAACCGTCCGGATCTCCGCGTCGGAGCCGTGGCAGGCAAAGCCATGGGAGCATTTTCACAAATCCGCAATGCAATGGTTTTCGCTTTTCCGCCGCCGGCGGCAATTGAGCTGGGCAATGCCAACGGGTTCGACTTCAAATTGCAGGACCGCGGCGGAGTCGGGCATGAGAAATTACTGGAAGCACGAAATCAGCTTCTTGGCATGGCCGCCCAGAACCCGAATCTGATGATGGTGCGTCCCAACGGCATGGAGGACACGCCGGAATTCAAAGTGGACATTGACTGGGAACGGGTTGGCGCACTGAAGCTTTCAGTAAACGACATTCATAACGTTTTCTCCACCGCCTGGGGCGGCGTCTACACCAATGACTTCATTGACAAGGGGCGAATCAAGAAAGTTTACCTTCAGGCGGACGCCGCCTACAGAATGCAGCCGGGAGACCTGGACAAATGGTATGTCCGCAACAGCGCCGGCGCCATGGTGCCGTTTTCTTCGTTTGCCAAAGGCCGATGGACCTACGGTTCTCCACGCCTGGAACGCTACAACGGTTTCCCGTCGATTGAAATCATGGGAATGGCTACTCCCGGCAAAAGTTCCGGTGACGCGATGGCGGCAATGGAGAATATTGCAGCACAACTGCCTCCGGGCATCGGTTATGAGTGGACTGGCCTTTCCTACCAGGAACTTATGTCCGGTTCGCAGGCGCCGATGCTGTATGCCATTTCGATTCTGGTGGTCTTCCTGTGCCTGGCCGCGCTTTACGAAAGCTGGTCGATTCCATTCTCGGTGATGCTGGTGCTGCCGCTTGGACTCATCGGTGCGCTGCTGGCAACCACATTCCGGGGACTTTCCAACGACGTCTATTTCCAGATCGGACTGCTCACTATTATAGGGCTGTCCGCCAAAAATGCCATTCTGATCGTGGAGTTCGCCAAAGCCCGCCTGGAGCATGGGATCGGATTGATTAATGCAACTCTGGAAGCTTCGCGGATACGTCTCCGTCCTATTTTAATGACCTCGTTCGCCTTTATCCTGGGGGTGATGCCGCTGGCAATCAGCACCGGCGCAGGCTCTGGAGCGCAGAATTCCATCGGAACCGGGGTAATGGGAGGGATGATTACGGCAACAGTGCTTGCGGTCTTTTATATCCCGCTATTTTTCGTAGTCGTGCTTCGCATATTCAAACCTAAGCAGCCGGATCCGACATCCGCCGAAAACAAAATCACTAATCAATCTTAAAGATTATACTCTAGAGGTAATTTCAAAAGTAGTCAGAATTCAGGAGCCAGGAGTCAGCGTTTGACTGCGGTGCCCGCAGTTTTATCAAATAAGAAACGAAAGATAAAAGACAAAAGTAAAAAGATAAAAGTTTAAATCAAAAAAAAGATTTCTCTGTGTCTTTGTGCCTTTGTGGTTAAGTTTCAGAAGAGAATAATTGGAAAACGAACTGGATTTGAGTTAGAATTTCATTCTGAATTCTGGATTCTGTCTTCTGAATTCCCGCAAAACGCGAGTTTTGCAATTGGCTCTACCTTTTGAAACATGCCAGCGAATTAAGGCTAAAATGATCGTAACCGCTTTGCGGTTAGCGTCTTGCGTCAGTGTGCGTATTTTTCCGTTACTTCTTCAGGCGATATTCATATCTCACATCATGCGGATCGAAAAGAATCCAATCCTCAATCCTGCTCATCCATATTAAACTTTCAACTTTATAGAGCATTAATGCTCATTCTTCCCGGAAAAGATGTCATCAGCATGAAGGAAACGCGCGGTCAGAGCATCTATTTCCGCGACAGGGGCAACCCCTGCCGTAAACCATTTCGAGCGAATATCTTTTATTTTGGATTTGTTGTCCATCGGTGCTGCTGATTTGACAACAGAACCGAAATTATTTTGAAAGGCCATCCGCAATTCATCGGCCAGGGATTCATTGCTGAGCGGGGCGTCGTCAACCGCTCCAACGGCGCAACCGGCAAGCTTTTCAATTTCTGAGCAAAGCGCTTTTTTACTTTTAAACGCAGCCGGCTGCTTCGCGGCAAGATCATCAAAAAACGCCTTATCGCCGGCAGTAAATGCATCACAGGTTTTAATAAACAGTTTTTCAATCCAGCCAAGTTCAGACTCGCACTGACCGAGACTGCTCCATTCATTTTTGACATTATCCGGTGCTTCGGCGCAGCCAGCCGGAAATGCCTCAACCAGCGAAGCGACAAGTTTTTCGCGCTCCCCCTGCCCTGTAATCAAAACTCTGAACTTTTCGCGCTGTCTCTGACTGATAACTTTTCTCAGGCTCTCGTTGAGTGATTCAAAACGCCTGAACATTTCATCCTCTTTGTCGCGGGGAATTTCACCGGCGCGGTTCCAGTTGTCGTTAATCTGTTTCATTTTCTCTTTAACTACAGCGGCGTCAAACGGAGCATTAAGCATGGCTTCCAGTTCATTGCATAAATTCTGCCTCTTCTCCATGTTTACAGCGCGTTCTTCGCGCATTTCGCCGTAATATTTGTCAAAAACGCTGCGGAAACGTTCATACAGACGGCTTTCATCTTTACCGGCGTGGCCGGCTTTTTTCCATTGATCCCAAAGCGCTTTCACTTTGCGGTGCGCTTCTTCATGCGGCATTTGAATCAGGCGCTCCGCCTCTTCGCACAAGGTTTTCTTGAGTTGCGCATTCTGATCGCGGATATCCCGGATTGCATCATAATGAATTTTTCTGGCATTGAAGAAAATATCACAGGCATTGCGGAAGCGCTGATAAAGTTCTTTCTCAATGTGTGAATGACAGAATCCGACATCCCGCCACTGCGACTGCAAATTCTTGATTTTTTCGGCGGTGTCACCCCATTCGGCAGATTTGCTCAACAGTTCAGCCTCTTCACAAATCAAGTTTTTCTTCTGTGCAATCTCTTCCCGCTCCTTATTCCGTTTTTCAAAAAAATCATTGCAGCGCTGCTGCAGGACATCACTGGCAGCTTTAAAACGCTGCCATATTTCCTCGCTTTTTTCCGGCGGCACATGACCTAGTTTCTGCCAGCGGTCGCGAAGTTCCTTGAGCTTATCCGAAACCGCCTGCATATCCTGCACGTTCAGCAGCGCTTCAGCAATTTTGCACAGATCAAGTTTCAATGTATAATGTTCCCAGCGCTCAAAATCCCTGACCTCATAGCGGTTATGCAGCAATACCGAATATTTCTTATTGCGGTGTAAAAACTCGGCAACCAGCCGCTGCTTGTCCGCGGAATCATCCGGCAGAACAGCGGCGGCCTGTTTTACTATCCGCTCCAGTTCTATCCGCCGCTCCTTGAACTTTTCCGGCAATTTGTCATCAATAAAACTCTGAATTTCCTCACAGGCGTCTTTCAAGGTTTTTACCGCATCCGCAATAATTATATGTTCATTATTACTTTTGTCGCGTATTTTTCCGCAGGCTGAACTGAATTTTGATTCCATCAGTTCAATATCATTAAGGCCTGACGCCGTCTTTTTCCACGCTTCCTCCAGTCCGCGCAGCAATCCGGCATCCCTGCCGAGAATTTCCCTGGATGCAAGCGCTTCCGCCTTTATGCAGATATCGTCCAGCAGACCTAGTTTCTCTTTTCTTGAGGCGGCTTTGTGCAGCGCCTCTTTAATGCTTTCATCAAACTTCAGACAAGCATTCCGGAATCGTTTGTCCAGGATTTCCATATAGCGCGGCGGCAGCGGCTCAAGGATTCCCCATTCCTTTTCCCAATTCCCGACGCTCTGAACTGTCTCTGAATATTGACGTCCTGCCGCATTTTCTATGTTTTCGCAAATCTTCTCGCGCTCATGAATATGGCTTTTCAAGTCATCCGTCATGCCGGATGTTTTCCTGGTTTCCTCGGCGGCGGCATCCTGCTGCTGCCCCGCTTCCTCATGTTGAAGTTCTTTAAGTTTTTCTCCGGCGGCCTTTCTGACCAGCTCGGAATATGAAGATTCAGTTGCCGCTTCCAGCGATTCTTCATCATCAAGACGCTCAAGCAGTTTATCCCCAAGCACATCATCATGCAGATTCCTGAGTACTTTAATAATCTGTTCTTTGGATTTAATTCTGTCCGTGGCGCAGGATGATACTTCAGGGGAGATATTGCTGCAGGCAATCGTCGCCAGCAGATGTTCGTCATCAATTTTATCAACATACGCGCAGAGATCATAATCCGGGGCGCCGGACATGACCAGACCGGAATAGCGCCGGTTAAGTTTGTCTTTCAGCACATTGATGGCGGCAGTGTCGGGTTCATTGGCTAAAAGTTTCTCCAGCAATTCCACATCTTCCAGTTTCGCAATGGCCGCGATTCTCAAACCGGGCTCGGAATCTCCGGACGCCACTTCAAAAATCAGTTCTTTCTCAACTGGAGAAATTTGCTCAAGCGTGGCAAGCCTGACGGCGGCGTCTTTATGTTTTAAATTACTCTTCTGAAAGAAATTAACTCCGAACATTGAACCGGTCTCCCCATTATTCTTTACTTTATGTTCTACACTATAACAGGATTATGATAATAATTCCAGTTGAAAATCATAGAATACGGTTTAAGAGTTGAAATTTTACAGATTTGGACTATATATTATAGGTTCAGAATATAAAAACAATATCTTTATAAATTTTAACAGGAGACAATAACATGTCAGGACAGACAAAAAAATTCAAGGCCGAAGTGCAGCATCTGCTGGACTTGATGATTCATTCCCTTTATTCCAACAAGGATATCTTTTTAAGGGAACTGATTGCCAACGCCGCCGACGCCATAGACAAGGCCAGGTTTGAAGCGCTGACCACTAAAGACATCAGCCGTGAATGGGCGATCCGCCTGGAAATTGACAAAGCCAATAACTTAATTAAAATCCGCGATAACGGCATCGGCATGACGGAAGATGAAGTCATTGTCAATATCGGCACTATCGCCAAGTCAGGCACCAAAGAATTCATCAAGGCCATCGAGGAAAGCAATCCCAAATCCGCCGACATCCCCCAGTTGATCGGCCAGTTCGGCGTAGGCTTCTACTCGTCTTTCATGGTCGCCGATAAAGTTGAAGTGCTGACGAAGAAAGCCGGTTCCGAGGCCCCCGCAGTCCGCTGGACTTCAGACGGCAAATCCAGTTATGAGATTGAAGAAGCCGCCAAAGAAGACCAGGGAACTGAAATTACTGTTTTCCTGAAAGAAGAGGCCAAGGCTTATCTGGAAACCTGGAAAGTCTCCGAAATTGTCAAGAAATATTCCGATTTCATCGAATACCCGATCATTCTGCCGTTCACCAAGACCAATGAAGATAAAACTGAAACCACTGAAGAGCGCACCTTGAATTCCCAGAAAGCGATCTGGCTGCGCACTCCGGAAGAGATCACCGAAGAAGATCACAAGACCTTCTATTCCCATCTGTCGCATTTCAACGGAGCACCGCTGAAATCAATCCAGTTCTCCGCCGAAGGCACTTCCGAATTCAAGGCGCTGCTTTATATCCCGGAAAAATCCCCGTTCAACATGTTCATGCCGGACATTCAGAAAAAGGGGCTGCAGCTCTATGTGCGCCGCGTGTTCATTACTGATGAATGCAAGGATCTGATCCCGGACTATCTGCGCTTTATCAAAGGCGTGGTTGACTCCAATGACCTGCCGCTCAATGTTTCCCGCGAGATTCTTCAGGAAAATCCGCTCATCATGAAGATCCAGAAGAACGTGATCCGCAAAGTTCTCGCCGAACTTCAGAAAATGCAGGAAAACGAGCCGGATAAATACGCCGCCTTCTTCAAGGAATTCGGCAAGATACTCAAGGAAGGCATCCATACGGATCATTCCAATCAGGAGAAAATTAAAGAGCTGGCCATGTACGAAACCATGAACAGCGAACCCGGCAAACTGATTTCGCTGAAACAGTATGTCTCCCAGATGCCGGCGTCACAGAAAGATATTTATTACATCACCGGCGAAAGCCGTTCCGTGTTTGAAAACTCCCCCGCCCTGGAATATTTCCGCAGTCAGGGTTTCGACGTGCTGTTCATGACCGACCCCATTGACGAATGGGTCATGCAGTCCATGTTCCAGTATGACAAGAAACACTTCAAGCCGGCCGCAAAAGGCGAAATCGACCTTGACGAAGACAGCCGCAAAAAATCTGACGCGGTCATTAAGGAAGCGGCGGAAAAGCATAAAACCCTTATTGAGTTTCTCCAGAAAGAACTTGATGAAAACATCCAGCAGGTCCGTTTTTCCCCCAGACTGACTGAAAGCGCCTGTTGTCTGGTCGGTGATGAAACCGCCATGAGCCCGCACATGGAACGCATGTTCAAGGCCATGAACCAGCAGATGCCGAAAACCAAACGCATTCTGGAACTGAACGCGTCGCATCCGCTGATTAATGCTCTGCAAAAAATGTATGACAAGGACAACAACGCTCCTGAGCTAAAAGATTATGCCGGCATGATCTATGATCAGGCGCTTTTGACTGAAGGCAGTCCGATACCTGACCCGATGAATTTCTCCAGAAGAATCACCGCGTTAATGGTGTCAAACGTCGAAAAAAGCTAAATTAATTCATTTTTCAGCTTGAAAAAAACTTTTCTCGGGCAATCTTTTAGAGCCCGAGATTTTCCCGGAGGGGTGGTCGAGTGGTTTAAGGCAGCGGTCTTGAAAACCGCCGTAGAGTAATCTACCGTGGGTTCAAATCCCACCCCCTCCGCCATCCTTCGCAAGGAATTTGCCGTCAGG
>JBAWXM010000058.1:0-19824 GCA_037144075.1 Lentisphaerota bacterium
TTTTCCGGCCATTTTAAATGCTCAAAATCCGGCCATTCCTAGTGCTCATCCACAGCTAAACAAATAATTTGAAAAACTCTTTTCAAAAATGGCATAATGGGGCTCAAAAGAACGGGAAAAATCAAAAAAGTCGATACCAGCAGTAAAATTTTCGAGCGGGAAAGCAAGCTTGGAACCGGGAAAGGACTCCCAACAAATAGTGTACGCATTATCCGACTTTCAGGTTAACAGGCGCAGCGGGAAGGTGGTCATGCAGGTCAGGTGGAAGAATTTCAGAAAGCGATTGACAACAACAAAGAGGTGGAAACCGCAATCGAAGAAATGAGAAATTTATCCAGTGAAATTCTTGATCTTTCAACACATGGAGTTATCAGAAGAAAAAGCAATAATGAGCGCAAAGAAACCTTAACTTAGCGGCATCCAGGCCAGACACAGCAAATATCAAATATCTCATCGTTTCCCAGAGCCATAACATATTCTACATTTCCCGGAGCCGCTACACTTAGTGCACTTGCCGGGAGAATATCCGCAATAATTGCAAGTCAGCCTGTAGTAATATCCATCGCCTTTGCAGCGATTGCAAACTTCATCATACGCACCTTGTCCATTGCATTCAGGACATCGAGCAGTAAATACCTTGATACCTACTATCCTGAGTTCCTTTACTGTTCCGTCACAACGTCTACATTTTACACGTCTCGTTTTATCGCATGAAATGCGAACTGAATGATTCCCTTTGCATTCTGGACACACTCCAGTACCATTGCATTGCATACACACTCCAGTGCCATTGCAGGTCAGACAAATAGAATTTAATTTAATTATCAAATGATCTAATTCATCATTTTTACCATATTTGAGAGCCATTTTACATGAATTCATTGCGCTCTTCCAGTCTTTTGAAGCAGTCAATTCCATAGCATTATTTAAGTGCATTTTAAATTGGGAACTCTGCATTGCATTATATGCGTATTCTTGGGATTTTTTCATGGACTCAAAAGGAAATAAACGCTGGTAGTATGCCAGTGACAATGTCTCCTTATATTGAATTATTGCCGCTGACAAGTCACCTTTTGAAGCTGCATTATCCCCATTAGCAATTTGGATTCTAATCTGATGATTGAGATACAAAAACGCCGAAAAATAAATACCTAGGACGACTGCCGCAAACCCGCAAAAAAACAATATTTTCTTGCCTAGTTCCCTCTTGTTTTTAGTTTGCTTATTTTTAGATTGATTAATAACTTTTTCTTTATCCGGCACTACAGTTGAGTATTTGACCTTATCCGCAATTTCTGATTTGTCGGTTGATGTGTCAGAAGCTTTTATGGCAGCCTTGTTTTCTCTTGATGCGCCCTGGCAATTTTCATATTTCACTTTTTCATCGATACCTTGTCCCTGTTCTGCCCTGTTTGCATGACTAAGAACATTTCCGCATTTTGAGCAATTTTCTGACGAAATTGCGGACCAAGTCTGACATTCAGGGCATAATTTAGCAGAGTCTTTAAATAATAACTTGAAGCAGTAAAATACCGCAATCAGAAAAAACATCACAGATGCTACTGCCAAAAGCAAGCCTGACAACGCCAAGGCCTGAATTGACATAAACCCGTTAAGTGAGGATGATTGGATTATTCCTGTTGAGGTCAATACTACTGCTGAATATATTGAAATGGTTAAAACAGCCAATAATAAAAAAAGCAAATACTTCTTGAAGGTCAACACGCTCCATTTAGCAGCCCAAGCCCCGATGAAAAGCATGATAACTCCGATAACAATTGTGAAAATACTGAAATAATCAAACGTTCTGACATTGAGTAATAATTTATTCTGGAAAAAAGAAATTATGCTGTTTTTTCCCGCATTTGAAAAACCTTCTATCTCCATCACGGTGATCCCATTTGCAACTGCCGCTCTATATCTCACGATAGGCGCGGCGGGAGTGTAGGGATATTTGAAGAGAGATATGCCATAAGCCATGGCGGCAATGTTTTTATGGCCGTTCCTTTCTGCCTTGCACCCAAGGGCATAAAGTCTGAATCCCTGAAAGAAGACATAGCCGTAAGGCAACAAAATAGTTACACAAATCAGAATGGAGATGATCTTCCTGGTTTTTTGATGCTTAAACACTTTATCACACTTTCACTGGTTGTTTGAAAAATTATATATCGTGGCGGCTGCGTTGTCATAATCAGCGGTCGAGGCATCAGGGTCCCCAATTGTTTTAAATGCCCCTGCTACTTCAATATATTTAATAGTGTTCTCCATTCCGATCTCCTGGATCACTGCCTGATTAATGGACACATATTCGCCTTGTGAGCGAACTATTTTCATGTCTTGTGTTATATATCCGGCATCGCGATAAATAATGCCATAAGTTATGGCCTTTGCAGGATCCTCTGCTATATCCGTTCCTTCAAGGAATGGCGCATTTTCATTTATCCATTTTTTTGAATAATCATTTAGAGAAACAGATCTGCCATCTTTATCTTTTACAATGATATTATCCATTGCCCTTGTCATTAGTGCATAAGTAACCTGTTTCTTCTGATCTTGAAATTTGGAATGCAACACTACACAGCCGACTGCAGCATTAATAATTTTCTCCTGATTGTCTTTGTCTTTTGCATAGTTGCTGATTTTGTAGGCGCATTGATCCATAGAGGCCTTGACCTTATCTCCGATATCATCTCCATACTTGTGATATGCATCGTTTATTTTTGATGCAACGATTGGTTGATGTTCTTTGTAAGCGTCAATTAATTTGTATTGCGATGACTCTCGCAACTGGCCTAAAGTTCTTTTTAAATTGTCTCCGGCAGCTTCTCCCTTAAGCTTGTATATATCAACGAAAGCAGACGCGACCGCTGGTTTGAATTGCTGATATGCCTCCGTGGCCTTTTCGGAGAGGCTGGAGCCGTATTGGGCTTTGATTTCCTGGATTTTGTTCGCGGCATTCCAGCCATATTTATTTTGAACATCGTTAAGCTTGTTCCGATAAGTATCTTCCGCCGTATTTTTGTATTCCTCAGTTTTGTCTTTTGCTTTACGCATTGTGTCATCAACAGTATTTTTGTATTCCTCGGTTTTGTCTTTTGCTTTACGCATTGTGTCATCAACAGTATTTTTGTATTCCTCGGTTTTGTCTTTTGCTTTACGCATTGTGTCATCAACAGTAGTGTGGATTTTATCTCTGGCATTTCTAAGGTCATCCTTAAGCCCTGCTTGGATATCTGCCACGCAAATAATAATAAAAAAAGCAATATATATTTGTCTAGATTTATTCATTATCATCGCTCCTTATTTCTCGTTATTGCTCCGAAAGATAATCATATGTCATAATTCTTTATGAAACTATGCAATTGAGGTTAAGCCAATTAACGTGCTATAAAAAATGATAGCTGATTATCTTTCGGAGCAATAATAACTCGTTTTTTGCGCTTCAACCCATTTTGCGTTTTTTCTTAAAAGTGGTTCTTAGAGCACACTAACCCAAGTAGTTCCTTTTCTTGCGTTCATTGTCCTGGTGTATCTGTTCCCGTTATATTCGAATACAATTTTAATGTCTTGGTAGTCGTAACCTGACAGCGATACATTATATGCATCACCATTGCCATCATATACTAAATTACCGTTGCTATTGTATACTTTAACATTCTGTACTGTTATTCGGTTTTCACAATTCCCTTTTTCGCACCAACTAATTGTTGTTGCGGATGCAGATGAAATCATTAAAAATATGCCGATTACTAATATTACAGTTCTAATACTTTTTTTCATTTCCTTCTCCTTATATTTATTTGGGAACTCATTAGAATTTCTGATTTTAATATTAATTGTAATATTATCAGATTCAAAAAAGACCATTCAATAACTTCATAACATAATCAGCAAGCTTTTATTATATCCTTAATCTCCCTGTTAATAGTGTTTATGACTCCATGCATAAAATGGCTCGTCTATAACGTTTTACATGAAAGCTCGTCATTATTCTTTTCACTAGACCTAGTATTGCGTTCTTAAAATAATGTATTATTAGATAACACCGGCTTCTTCCATTTTATATTTCCAGCGAAAAACAACAGGCTCTTCGTTGATTTCCTGTATTCCCTGATATATACGAGATTCAAGTTCTTTTTTCGTTTCAACCCGGATATGACGCAGAAATCCTCGCGCCATCTTACTGAAAAACATTTCAATCATATTCAGCCATGAACCGTGCTTTGGTGTAAAAACAAACTCAAAGCGATTTGCTATGGTCTTCAAATAGGCTTGCGTTTCCTTGGAAATATGGGCTGAGTGGTTATCCAGAACAAGGCGGATTTTCCACCCCGCCGGATATTCACGGTCAAGGAGCGACAGGAACTCAATAAACTCCCTGCTGCGATGCCTTTCTTTTACGAGTGGAAATACTTTGCCGGTGTGAAGGTCTATTCCAGCCAGAAGCGATAATGTTCCCAGCCGTTTGTATTCATGATCCCGTCCGACATGTGAATATTTGCCGGGAACCGGTTGCAGTTGCGGCGCAATATTTTTGATTGCCTGAATTCCTGGTTTCTCATCATATGATATAGTCGTGCTGGCTCTGTTCATGTCAGGAGTATCATTAAGTGCTCCAATCTCTTTATAAACACAAAGTACATTAGCCATTTTAGACTCGAAATCAGGGTCACGGCGTTCAAGATAATAGCTGACTTTATGCGGGCGAACGCTCCCCTTCGACATAATACCATTCAAAACACTTTTGCCGACTTTACAGAGACATCCGTATCCAGCCGCACCACAATTCTCTCTGATATGCTTTACGAGCGCTGAATATGTCCAAGTCTCGGCGGCATAACCCAAATCGACGGGGCGGCGGCAGGCCAGATCAAGAACCCAGCTTCTCGCATCATCGGTTATACTGCGCGCTCTGCCGCTGCGCGGCAGGTCGGAAATGGCACCGGCAATACCAAGATTAAGAGCCTTGTCAATAGTATATTCCACAATCCGCCTCGTCAGTCCGAACTTCCGGCATATGACTGATATTTTCGTCCCTTCAGCATAAGCAAGCAGCGCCTTGGCCCTTCCAACCTTCCCCGTGCTTTCGCTTCTGCTACTGGTCACGTTTTCAAGTTGCTTACGTTCTTCAGCATTCATATTCAGATTTGTTCTTTTTGCCATCGTCAACATCCTTTTCTAGATATTGATAAGATAGCACATTATATTGATTAATACAACATTATTTTAAGAACGATATGCTAGTTCATCCAGAATAATTCTCAGAGTGGACTATGTAGAGTCTGACAATGGCCTATTCTTCGAACGAAGAATCCATAATTTTTTTAAGGTCAGGTCCGGCTTTATCAGCACCACAATATCCAAAGTACTTATAAACTTTCCAATTGACATAGTTTATAAGAATCCATGTAGGAGTAACATATTGCCCTTTATCATTTCTAATATTAAAACCAAGTAATTTTTCGACTATTTCTTTATTAGAATAGTCAACAATAGATACCACATGAGCATCGGCAAAACGGAGTGTTTTATTTTCAAGATCATTAATAAGGTGAATTGACGGAGCTTCATTATCGACGACTGCAATAAAGACGAAACTCTTATTTTTTTGGGCTATCTCAATTTTATTATGAAACTCATCTGCGCTATCCTTTTCAATCGCACACAAAATAGTTGACCATAAACAGAAACACATTAATAATATGATCTTCACTATGTTGCATGTATTCATTTGACTTAATCCCTATCTTTTCTGTTATTTGATTCTATGCATATATTATGCACGTCAATTTATCCATTGGAGTGGAGTTTTGCTTTATATATCTGCTATTCTAAATTTGGTTTATCGCGGAAATATAACATTCTTGGGTTGTTTGTAAAGCTTCCGTTTACAATGCCACTGGAGCTATCAAACTTAAATGTAAATTCGAATCTACTCCCGTCTCCAGGAGTTAAGGACATAGAAACAAGAATCGTATAAGCATCATAGACTCTAACTTGACTTAACTCATACGGGATCACATTATTTTTAGATACAAGTTCCATGCTTACTGTATTTGTATTTGGGTCAATAGTTAAACGATATGCATCTCTCATACTGCGGCTACACCACCATACTCCATAAAATGAATTATTGAGTCTTTGAGAAAGTCCAACTCCATTTGAGTTTCCTCCCCTTGAATTAGACCTTTCTGAATCACGCCGCTCTGAATTATAGTTAGAACGTTGACTATTTCCAGAGTTTAAAGATTCAAGTATAATTTCCTTGTAATACTCTGCAGAGTCAGAAACGTACACTGAAAACGTTTTCATTTTATAGTTTTGCTTCATAAATCTCCAGACAACCTCCTGACCCTTCTGAACCGATGCAACATACCGATCCTGTATAAAATTTACTCGCGCTCCGATATGTGAATAACCGTCACTCAGTGTTGTTTCATACTGACTGACTCCTATATTAGTCCAATTATCATTGCCATGACGACACTCAACCGTAACACCGTCCAGGAGCGTTCCTGACTCATCCATTATACGAAAGACTCCCCTTACATTAAGTCCATACACAACTGTGTTGATCATGCTAATAGCAATAATCATCAATAAAATCATTGTTCTTTTCATCTTCATCAATCCTTGTTTAATTTATTTTTGAATGTTCACGCTTTATTTACAATACCTTCTTGGAACTACAGGCAAGAACAACGCGAAAGCCCACCGTGCGGACCGGCCCCATAGGATTACAGTTGGTGCGACTCGTAACTTGGGCGTAGCTGAGTTGACCGAGATTAAAGCTGCCACCGCGTGTCACTTTGTATTCGCCAGTCTCTGGTCCCTCTGGATCAGTTACTCTAGAGCTAGAATAAGATCCCCACCAGTCACTGCACCACTCCATGACATTGCCACTCATATCATAAATTCCCAGTTCGTTAGACAACATAGTTCCAACTTCATGTATGTCTTCTCCAGAGTTTTTAAAATATCAACCCACGTTGTCAATATTAT
Source organism: Lentisphaerota bacterium (assembly GCA_037144075.1). Lineage (GTDB taxonomy): Bacteria > Verrucomicrobiota > Lentisphaeria > Victivallales > Victivallaceae > CAIPAT01. Next base: position 7,003 of record JBAWXM010000058.1, read on the forward strand.
CGCTACCGCTGTATTTATAGCCTTTGCTATCATTGCCGCCTCTGGCGGCAAACTCCCATTGCGCTTCTGTCGGCAGACGATATTCGTAGCCATCGGGCAAGCGTCCGGCGGCGCATTCTCGTTCCGTTAGCTTCTGACAGAAACGCACTGCGTCATGCCAGCCGACCTGCTCCAAAGGTTTTCTGCCACCTTTGACGTAACTCGGGTTCCAACCAGTGATCGGCTCGTACTCATCCTGTGTTACTTCATATTTGCCAATCCAATAACCGTTGTTGAGAGTTACACCATGACCCGAATTTTCATTGCTGTCGCTGTCGCTACCTTTTGCCCCCATCTGAAAAGTGCCCGGCGCAACATACACAAACTGCATGCCTAATCCTGGGACCGTTCACGGTTGACCTTGTGACGGTTTGTTATCCTCAGCAAGAGTTGTCATTCCGATACAGGCAAAGACCAAATAGAATATAATCTTAAAAGAACTCTGCATCCTAGTAAGCTCCTTCCACATTTATATATTTTTATTGTTGGGCTTTAGATACATTCGTACACCTATCGTAATGATATCGCAAAACCTGCCGACAAAGCGATAAATGCGAGGATAATTGAGATTATCTGCGCAACAACGAAAAAAATCCAAGTAAGCAATGCCTTGCCCACGCTAGTATCAAACGTAGTTTTGATAATAAATACCTGAATAAAAAGACTTAGCATAAAACCGATTATGGTTCCAATCACCGGTATTACAGAGAAGAAAATAGAAATAATTAAGCTGATTGCCACACATGCTATAGTAGCAAGAATGGCTTTCCAAAACACGGCATTATTAACTCCGGCAACTTTTGCGCCAAGAAGCATTAAAAAGCCACCGAAAAATATCACTATCAACGCAGTAGTAAAAAGAAATCCGCATATTACGCTTATTGCTTCTGGCATTAAAACCCTCCGCTATTATCTGATTTGACTGCTTATTTTTTCCTATTAACTTCTCTTATAATAAAATATTCTGATTGCTACTATATGCAATTTACTCTAAAATAAAAATTAGATTAATTTTTGACATAATTTTATTATTTTATACTTGAAATATCTATTTTATAGACTGTTAACATGCATATATGTGCCAATTATTTTGTTTTTGTGCAGGCAAATTACCACCTGCCCATAACTGCTTTTAAAAGAAATAACCCTTGTTTCACAAAGTCACCCCCGTCAGGCTTCCCTTGATGTTTCCCTCGTTCGATCTCATCGTGAATTAATTTCTCAGAATCTGCGCTATCCTGTTCGGTACCATTAGTCAATCCAATGCATTCCGTCAGTTTTTTTTGCTCTTCTTTATTGAGCTGTCCGGCTGCCGCCAGCAGGCGATACCATTTGATAGCTTCGGCATAGTTTTTTAAAGTATAACAACATTCGCTCATCAACTTCTGCGCTTCGACATGGCCTTGCTCGGCTGCCTTGCGGAACCACTTTATCGCTTCAACCCCTTCCCTGTCGCAGTAGTCATGTCCAAATAAATTCATTATCCCAAGAATATACTGTGCATCAGCAAGGCCATTTTCGGCTGATTTAATCAGCAATTTTCTTGATTCAGCATCGTCTTTGGATTTATGGGTATTAGAATAGATACAACTAAGGACAAATTGCCCCACCGGGTCATCCTGTCCAACTGCTTTACGAACCCCTTTTTCAAACTCCTGCTGGGCTTTCTCGCTTCTCCATCCCGCTTCGTTATCATCAATAGACATTTCTTTCATACCTTGCAGCCACTTCCCCCCTTCCGCCTTATCTATGGCTGTGCCGCGACCGGAGTAATAACATGCCGCAAGATTAAATTGCGCTCCTGTATTGCCCTGCTTTGCCGCTTTAATAAAACACTTAACAGCTTCAACTTCATTCTTGGGGACTCCCTGCCCGTAAAGATAACACTCTCCAAGATTATTTTGCGCCACGGCAAAGTTCTGGTCCGCTGCCTTGCGATACCATTTTGCCGCGCATGCCTCATCTTTTACAATACCTGTTCCTTCCTCATAACACCGCCCCAGGCTGTTTTGTGCCAATGCATTACCCTGTTCGGCGGCTTTTCTGTACCACTTCACAGCTTCCGCAGCATCCTTAACCATTTCGTAACCATTGATACAGCATTCTCCTATTTTGAATTGCGCGCTTGGATCACCGGAATCCGCTTGTTTGCGTAATTCAGCCACCGCTTGTTTGAACCATTGGTCGACTTCTGCTTTATTTTTATCACCCATTGTAAGTAACCCAAGCCACCACCGTCCATGGATGCTGCCGCTTTGCGCCGCCTTGATGAATAGCATAGGAAATCGCCAATGATTTTTTACTCCTCGCCCATTCCAGTAACACCATCCAAGCCAGGCACTAGCGTCAGTATTTACCATCGCCGCCGCCTCCTCAAATAATTCAAACGCTTTGCCGTAATCCTGCTTTTCGTAACAGCTTTTGCCCAGTTCGCAACAGGCTGCGCCAAACAGTTTTTTGAACTCATCGCTAGAATGCCCCAGTGCCAGCAGTTGCCGGGCATATTCGACTGTCTCAGTATATTTTTTATTTTTGAAAGATGCTTGCATTTTCGCTTGCAGCGTTGACGGTGTTTCTGATTTATTTTTCTCTAATATGCTAAGGTTTACTCTGGCCTTTTCAGAACCTTTTTTAATCGCCAGACGAAACCATTTTTCAGCTTCGGTTTCATTCTTAGCTACGCCTGCCCCTGCGTAGTAGCATTCACCAAGCGCATTTTGAGCCTGTTCATCTCCGTGTTCCGCAGCGTTACGAAACCATTTTACAGCTTCGGCTTGATCTTTGGCAACTCCACGCCCTTCAAGATAGCAATCGCCAATTTCCATTTGTGCAGTTAATTCCCCCTGTTCCGCTCTCTTACGAAATTCAGCAAATGCCTTGATAAACAATAGATTGGCCTGTGCGTCGTCCTGTTCGGTTCCGTTCTTATAACAATACCCCAGCCCTTTTTGCCCCAACACATCACCGCGCGACGCCGCACATTCGAATAATTTTTTAGCTTCAGTGTAGTCTTTAACACCCCCTTGACCTTTGTAATAAATCCATCCCAGTCTGCACTTTGCATCGGTATTGTCTTGTTCTGAGGCTTTTAAATACCATTTAGCGGCTTCGGCATAGTCCCTCGTCACTCCTCGCTGACCATAGTAATAACAACTGCCGAGTTCCCATTGCCCTAACACACTGCCTTGCTCGGCTGAAATGCGGAGATGTTTGATTGCGTCCGGCTTATCTTGTTTTCCCTCGCATAATTCAATCCATCCATTGATATCGGCGTTGGAATGAGCATTGTAATTAGTCTTTTCCGTCTCTATTGCCCTGCTAAACCAATCTGACGCTTTGGCATAATCCTTTTTATCATAACAGATTTTACCTAGTTCGTAACATATGTTTTTTGTCCTGCCGTTGACCGGATACAGTGCCAGCAATTGGCTGGCATATTCAGAAGCTTCAGGATAATTTTTATCATCGAACGCCTTTTGCATTTTCATTTGCAGCGTCGGATTCCTTTCTAACACTCTGATTTTTTCCCGTGCCTTTTCAGAAACGTTTTCAAATAATTTGTCATCTCGATGTTCAGAATTTCTAATAGCGTAACGGTACAATTCCAAAGCCGCTTCATCATCTTTGATAACACCTGTACCGTTCTGATAACACATCCCAAGCTTATACTGTGCCTCTGGATTTCTTCTATAGGCAGCTCTATAGAACCATTTTACAGCTTCGGCTTCATCCTTGGCAACGACAGTCCCGGAATAATAGCATTCCCCAAGCGCATTTTGAGCCAGCGCATCTCCACGCCCCGCTGCTTTGCGGAACCATTTTACGGCTTCGGCTTCATCTTTGGCAACTCCTAGTCCGTTTTGATAAAGCCAGCCCATCCTGCCTTGCGCCTCGGCATTATCCATCTCTGCCGCCTGTTTAAACCATTCGAATGCCTTGACATAATCCTTTTTTTCACAACAGCAACTGCCGAATACGTACCACCTCTCCCCTAATATTTTTTTTGCTTCGGCATTGGCCGGATCAAGCGCCAACAGTTTTTTCGCGTATTCGATGGACTCAGGATAATCCTTATTTTCGAAAAAGACTCGCATTTTCGCTTGCAGTGTTACCGGCGTCTCTGGTTGATTTTTCTCTAATATGCTGAGGTTTACTCGGGCCTTTTCAGAACCTTTCTCAATGGCTTTGCGATACCATCTAAATGCCTCGGCATCATTTTTGTAAACACCTATGCCCTTTTGATAAATGACTCCGAGAGTATTTAATGCCTCCGCATTTCCTTTCTTGGCAACGTCAAGAATCCAGTATATCCAAGAGTCGTCACCCACGTCAACACCTATGCCATTCTGATAACATAATAAAAGATTATTCAGCGCCTCTTCATTCCCCTTCTCCGCAGCGTTGCTGAACCACTTCACGGCTTCAACTTCATTTTTGGTTACGCCTGTGCCATTTAGATAACATACTGCAAGAGTATTTTGTGCCTTTATGTCACCATGATTAGCCAATCTAAGGAACCATTTTACGGCTTCGGCTTCATTCTTGGTAACGCCTGTGCTATTTAAATAACATGCGGCAAGAGTTTTCTGTGCTTCTTCATCCCCATTATTAGCCAATCTAAGGAACCATTTTACCGCTTCGGCTTCATCCTTGGCTACGCCAATGCCTTTCTGATAACCTACTGCAAGAGTTTTCTGTGCCTCATTATCTCCTCTCTCTGCCGCTTCGCGGAGCCATTTTGCCGCTTCAACATCATCCTTGGCTACGCCAATGCCTTTCTGATAACATACGGCAAGAGTTTTCTGTGCTTCTTTATCTCCTCTCTCTGCCGCTTTACGAAACCATTTTACCGCTTCAACATCATCTTTCGCTACGCCAATGCCTTTCTGATAACATACGGCAAGAGCATTCAGAGCATTTTCATTCCCTTTCTCTGCCGCTTTGCGAAACCATTTTACCGCTTCGGCTTCATCCTTGGTAACTCCTATACCATCTTGATAATACCACCCAAGGTCATACTGATGCCGTCCATATTTATCCTGTTCCGCAGCTTTGCGGAGCCATTTTGCTGCTTCAGTATCATCTTTTGCTACGCCTATACCCTGATGATAACACCAACTTAAATTACTCTCGCCCTCTATATGTCCTTGTTCTGCAGCTTTGCGATACCATTTTGCAGCCGCAACTTTATCTTGAGCAACGCCTTGACCATTGGAATAGCATACTGCAAGAGTTATCTGGGCATTTGCATTTCCTTTTTCCGCCGCCATCCGGAACCATTTCACGGCTTCGGATTTATCTTGAGCAACACCGGTACCATCTTGATAACACGTGCCAAGCTTATACTGTGCCAGTATATTTTCCTGTTCTGCGGCTTTGCGATACCATTTTACGGCTTCGGTTTTATTTTTAGCGATGCCTTTACCATACTCACAGCATACTCCAAGATTATACTGTCCCCACGCATTCCCCTGTTCTGCGGCTTTGCTGAACCATTTCACGGCTTCCGCATCATCTTTGGATACACCACTCTTACCAGTCTGATAAAATACACCAAGAGAATTTTGTGCCGGCGCATGTTCCTTTTCGGCAGCTTTACGATACCATTTTATGCCTTCATTTTCATCCTTAGCAACTCCTTGGCCCTCAAGATAGCAGTGGCCTATTTCCATTTGTGCAGTTAATTCCCCCTGTTCTGCTCTCTTACGAAATTCATCAAATGCCTTGCTGAACCATAGATTGGCCTGTGCGTCATCTTTGGTTACGCCGCATCCATTCTTATAGCAAACAGCTAATCGTTTTAGTGCTTGCACTTCTCCTTTTTCGGCAGCTTTATAATACCATTTAAATGCTTCGGCCTCATTCTTGGCAACCCCTAGTCCGTTTTGATAAAGCCAGCCCAGTCTGCATTGCCCCTCGGCATTATCCATCTCTGCCGCCTGCTTAAACCATTCAAACGCTTTGCAGTAATCCTTTTTTTCACAACAGCTTTTGCCCAGTTCGCAACAGACTGCGCCAAGCAGTTTTTTTGCTTCGGCATTGGAAGAATCAAGTGCCAACAGTTGTTTAGCGCATTCAACTGATTCAGTATATTTTTTATCGTTGAAAGATGCTTGCATTTTCGCTTGCAGTGCTGTCCGGGATTCCGAGTGATTATTAAAATAAGAGCACCCGCCTGTTAGCAGGGGAATGAACAACAGTGCGAAAATTAGTTTTAGCCACATTGTCATCTTCAATTTCCGACAATCTGTATTGTAGCTCGCGATCAGCATCATTTTCCTGCCGCCTCGCTCCGTTCGCGTTGCATCCGTCTTAATTGTGCCGTCACTCATACCGTCTCCTTTTCTGAATTACTCATTACTAACGCGTTTCTGCAATATTTATGGTAAACTGTTCGAATTTATATATTACTACTGGAGAACATTTAGGATGTTATCATGGATTCCGATCAAAAAAGACATCAAAAACTGTTGCTCTTCTCGATTATTCTTCTGAAATATTCACTAAACTATAAAATCTAATCTTTAAAAAGAATGATTCAAGAAAAAGTCAGAAAAATGAAAAGCAAAATCACCCTGCCCCAAAAAAATAAATCCCGGAAAAACGTATTTCCAGGATGGTGATTTTATTGGCAAAAGATGCTTATTTTGTTTCTCTGCCGACTACTTTTTCCACGAAGTAGCGGGGTCTGGCGCGGACGTCGTAATAGATGCGCCCGATATATTCGCCCAGCAGGCCCATGCCGATTAACTGGAAACCGGCGATGAAGAACAGCACGGCAAACAGGGTGAACACCCCGCCTTGCGTATAGGCGTCACCATGAAGACAGCGCATGATAACAATCCAGACGGCAAGCAGTATTCCCATGCCGGAGACCAGGCCGCCGATGATGCTTAACAGGCGCAGCGGGAAGGTGGTCATGCAGGTCAGCAGATTGAATTGCAGATTGATCAGCTTCCAAACGGAATATTTGGATTCGCCAACCGCGCGTTCATCATGGCCGACTTCCAGCTCGCAAGTTTCGCGGGCGAAACTGTTGCCCAGCACCGGAATGAAGGTGCTGCGTTCATTGCATGCCAGCATGGCGTTCACCACCGGGCGGCGGTAGGCGCGCAGCATGCAGCCGTAGTCTTTCATTTTGACGCCGGTCGCCTTCTGAGCAACTTTGTTGACTATGAATGAAGCCGTCTTGCGGAACATGCTGTCCTTGCGGTTGGCGCGGATGGTGCCGATTACGTCATAGCCACCCTTGTCGGCATGTTCTACCAGGCGCGGAATTTCTTCCGGCGGATTCTGCAAATCGGCATCGATGGTAATTGCCAGGTCGGTGATCACCAGCGAAAATCCGGCCATGATGGCGGCATGCTGGCCGTAATTGCGGTTGAGAATGCAGCCGACAATCTTGTTCGGATATTTTTCCGACGCCGCGGTGATGATTTCCGCGGAACGGTCTTTGCTGCCGTCGTCAATCAGAATGATTTCAAATTTTTTGCCGGTCTTTTCACAAGCCGCGAGGCAGCGCGAGATCAGTTCATCGAGGCAGGCCTCTTCATTATATACCGGAATGACGACGGAAAAGGAATTTATCGGTTGCTTTGTTGACATATTTTTACCTCTAGTTGTCTTTATTTCATAGTTCTATTATTTTTAGCTGATCCTAATGGCGCCTATGGTTTTGCATCACCCATTACCCATTACCCTTCACTTAATTATCCATGCGCACAATTTCTTTGAGTTCTTATTCTCGCGGGGCGCATATTTTTCTTTCAGCGCCGGATTGTCGATGATTTGCGCCGGCAGACACTGCCGCAGCGGCTCAATGTCCTTGTCCCGGCTGTAGCCCACCAGCAGTTTCGGGCCTTTGCCAGCAGCGAGAAATTTCTTCAGTTCATCGACATCGGCAATCATTTTTCCGGGACGCTGCAATTCCGTATAATATACCACTTTGGGCGGAACTTTCTGAAAAAATCCGACGTTTTCCGGAGAAATTCCCGACATTTTCGTTTTCAACTCCAGCGCGAACGGCTTTTCCGTGCGGTACTGGTCCAGCGACGGCAGTTGAAAAGCGAAGAACCCGCCGACGATAATTGCGCCGGCCATCAACATTCCGGCAGACTGCGCCGGAACTCCGGTAAGCCTGGAAATTCTTTCGGGATTGCGTTTCTCTCCCCAAAATACCATCAGCGCCGCAATGCCGAGCAACGGAGCCGCAATCAAAAATTCCATTGGCGGAATAAAGCCGGAAAGCGGCAGCGCGACGATGCACAACAAGCCAAGCGCTGCGGCGACTGTGATAATCCATTTCATCAGCAGGATAACCCATTTACGCCATTGCGCCTGCCAGTCGGAACAGAGAAACAGCGCGGTCAGGATGGCGCAGAACGGCATCAGCGGCAGAATGTAATACCAGCGGCGCGAGCCGGAGGCGGAAAAACAGCAGAAAATCAGCGCAATCGCCTGCAGCAGCCATTTAGTTTCAGGCTTCAGTTTTTTCCAGCAGGAGAGCGCCGCCGCCAGCGCGGCGACAAAGACCAGCGACCAGGGCAGCAATACCCTCGGCAATTGATAAACATAACAGAAAAACGGTTCGTCATCGTGGTCGAAAGGCTTGAAGAAGCGGACGATATTTTCCCGCCAGACCAGATCCAGCCCGCTTAATTTCTCCGCAGGCAGCGAATAATATTCCGGCATTGGCAGATATTTGGCCAGTTGCAGCGGAATCAGGAAAATCAGCAGTCCAACCGCCAGCGCAGCGAAATTGGAAAACCGGAAATGCTGTTTCCAGCGGTTTTCCGTGAGCAGATACGGCAGAATGGCGATCAGCGGGATGCCCAGGGCGGGCAGCCCCTTGGTCATTGCGCCGAGGAAACAGATCAGATAGAACACCAGATAAGAGAAAAATCCGGGTTTTTCCACCCGCGCAAAAAACCAGGCTACAGCCAGGATCACCGCGGTCAGGTTTTCCATATCGGCGGCGGCGGTGCGCCCCCAGAACAGAAAGCCGTAACAGGAGAGCAGTATCCAGCCGGCGGCCATGCCGACTTCATTCGACCACAGTTTCCGGCCGAGATAAATCGTTCCGTAAAGACCGAACAGCGCGGAGATCGCGCCGGGCAGTCTGATAGTGAATTCGTCCAGATGCCGCAACGCTGCGGCGGCGAGGGCGATCAGCCAGTACGAGAGCAGCGGTTTATCAAAATAGACTTCGCCGTTAATCGCGGGATGCAGAAAATCTTTTGACAGCAGCATTTCGCGGGTGATTTCCGCCCAGCGGTCTTCAGACGCCCACAGTCCGGCCGTGCCAAGCCCGGCCAGCAGCATCACTACGGCAAAAGCCCAGAACACGATTTCCGCTTTTTGCTCTCTGATAAATTCAGACAGGGCGCGTTTTTCAGCCATTAGCCAGAACCTTTTTTATTGCGGCAGCGACATCATCCACGTCTTCAAGCCGCATTCCCGGAAACAACGGCAGCGAACAGATATGGTCGGAGTTGAATTCCGTATCCGGCAGCGAACCGCGCTTGAAACCCATCACATCGCGGTAATATTTCTGCAGATGAGCCGCCAGGAAATGCAATCCGGAGCCGATGTTCTCGGCTTTGAGTTTTTCCATGAATTCAATGCGGCTCATTTTCGGCGTTACGACACGGACAATGAACAGATGCCATGAATGTTTAAAATCATACGCCGGGTCTTTAAGCGGGAGCAGTTCATCAATCCCGGCCAGCAGTTCGCGGTAGCGCATCGCCAGCGCGGTGCGTTTGGCATTGATTTCGTCAATCCGGGCAAGTTGCCGGGCACCGAGCACGGCGCAAATGTCCGTCAGGTTGTATTTGAAGCCCGGCTCCACCACTTCCGCCTGCGGCGCGCGACCGCGATTATTGCGGTCGAACGCGTCCACGCCGAGGCCGTGGAATTTAAGCCGGCGGATTTGTTTCGTCAGGTCTTCGTCATCGGAGACAAACATGCCGCCTTCGCCGGTGGTGATATTTTTGATGGCATGGAACGAATAAAGCGCGCTGCCGGTGGCGGCAACGTGTCTGCCTTTGTAGAATGTTCCAAGCGCGTGAGCAGTATCCTGAACTACCGGAATGCCGTGTTTCGCGGCCACCGCATAAATTCCGTCAAGGTCGGCGGCAGCCCCGGCGTAATGCACCGGGATAATAAGTTTAGTGCGGGGGGTAATGCAGGCGGCCACCGATTCCGGCGTGACCATCAGCGTATCTCTGTCCACTTCCGCGAAAACCGGCGTTCCGCCGGCCAGCACAATCATGTTTACGGTGGAAACCCAGGTCAGCGAAGGGGTGATGACTTCATCGCCCGGCCCGATATGCAGGGCCTTCATCAGCAGATGCATGCCGCCGGTGGCGGACGCCAGCGCGACCCCGTGTTTGTTGCCGGTATATTCACATATTTTCTGTTCAAATTCAACATTCTTCGGGCCGTTGGTGATCCAGCCGGAGCGCAGCACATCACCGACGGCGGCAATATCATCTTCAGTGATGCAGGGTTTAGTAAAAGGCAGAAAATCAGCTCTCATTATATAATGCTCCTCAATTAGTTGCGAAAAGCTTAATTACTTTTATGATATTATTTAAAAATCCAATGATACCGGATGCAAAACATGGCTTGTGTAGAAATTCGAAATCCAACCCTGACTTTTTGGTCTTTTGTTTTCAGTCTTAATTCTGACTCCAAACTCCAGTCTCCTGACTTCTCTGTCTTGCATTCCCCTTTAATATACAGCAATTTCCAGAGATTTCAATGCTCCGGAAACGGCCAGGCGTCCCCATTCAGATTAAAGTTCCAGCCGCAGTACTTCTGATTCTTCTGCATGGAACTCATGGGAAACATAATAAATAGTATAGCTATTTTTTTAATAACGCTAATTAAATTTGACAAATACAGCCATAAGAGTAATATTATTTTACATTATATAGCAAAATGGCTGTGATTGACGGAGGCTTGTTATGGCGCAAAATAAAACTGTGCTCTTTCCCAAAACCGTGGCGATACTTGAAACGCTGGGTGAAAATATCCGGCTGGCCAGGCTCCGCCGCAATGTTTCCTCGTCGCTGCAGGCTGAACGGGCCGGCATCAGCCGTCCGACGCTGACAATGATCGAGAAAGGCGCGCCTTCGGTCGCGCTGGGGAGCTATGTGCAGGCGCTGGTCGCACTGGGGCTGGAGAAAGACCTTTTGCAGGTCGCTGCCGATGATGAGCTCGGACGGAAACTTCAGGATTTGAATCTGCCGGTCCGCCGGCGCGCGCCAAAGAAAGGTAAACTATGAGCAGTATGTCGAAAACCATCTTTGCTTATGCGCACTGGCCGGAGTGGCAGGCTCCCGTTTTAATGGGGCGCTTGAACGTGCAGTCAATACGCGGCAAAGAGATATTTTCCTTTGAGTTCACTCCGGACTGGCTGAATTTAAACGCGGCGCGAATGCTGGACCCTGACTTGCAATTCTATCCCGGCAGGCAGTATGCCGAATCCGGGAAAAGCAATTTCGGTCTTTTTCTTGATTCCGCTCCTGACCGCTGGGGACGGCAGCTCATGCGGCGGCGCGAAGCGATCAGAGCCCGCCGCGAGAACAGGCCGGTCAGTCAATTGACGGAGTCGGATTATCTGCTGGAAGTTCATGATATCACCAGAATGGGGGCGCTCAGGTTCAAGCTGGATGAGTCTGGGGAATTCGTCAATCATGATTCAGAACTGCCGGCTCCGCCATGGACCTTATTGCGTGAACTGGAAGCCGCCTGCCGTCATTATGAAGCGGAAGCCCCTGATGACGAACATGAAAAATGGCTTGCCATGCTGCTGGCTCCGGGTTCATCGCTGGGCGGTGCGCGTCCCAAGGCGAATGTAATGGATAATGACGGCAATTTATGGATTGCCAAATTTCCCAGCCGGGATGATGCGGTCAACACCGGCGCATGGGAAATGGTCGCCCACGAATTAGCCCGGCAATCCGGACTAAAACTGCCGGAGTGCAGAATCGAACAATTCTCCAGGCATGGCAGCACGTTTCTGACCAGACGCTTCGACCGAGACGGCGGAAAACGCATCCATTTTGCCTCGGCGATGACGCTGCTGGGCCGGACCGACGGCGACAATTACAGCGCCGGGTGCAGTTATCTTGATCTGGCAAAATTTATCGTCCAGCACGGAGCCAGCCCCAATGAAGATTTAACGGAACTTTGGCGGCGCATTGTTTTTAATATTGCTGTCTCAAATACCGACGATCATCTGCGTAATCATGGTTTTCTGCTGACGCCGCAAGGCTGGATACTTTCTCCGGCCTATGACATCAACCCCACCCCCCACGGCGGCGGCCTGACGTTGAATATCTCCATGAATGACAATTCCCTGGACTTTGAACTGGCTTTGTCGGTAGCGCCGCAGTTCCGGGTAAATACAACGGAAGCGCAGGCGACCGTCAAAACGATTAAAGATGCTGTCAGTCGCTGGCAGGATATCGCGCTGAAGTTAAAAATCCCGCGCCGGGAGATTGAAACCATGGCCCCGGCTATAACTAGTACTCTGTAAAGCTAAAAATTTCGCATAGACGAGTTAGATTGCGGATGGAATTTTTTCGTTCTGACTGATGGGCGATATGAATATCGTCCGAAGGATGAACGGGAAAATGCGAACGCAAGAAACTCGCCGCATAGCGGTTGCGATCTTTTGAATTTGGATTCGTACCCTTTCGAATACCTTCGATACCACGGTATCGGCGGCTTCTCAGAATACGAACCAATCTTCAAAATCTTCGCAATCTATAC
>JBAWXM010000059.1:0-19527 GCA_037144075.1 Lentisphaerota bacterium
GGTTTAACCAGTTTTTAATTAAGTTTTTTCACGAATTCTTTCACGGATTCAAGATGTTAACCACGAAAAACACGAAACGCACGAAAGTAATACAGAAAATGAAGAAATATTAAAAGACAAGTCAGCAGATCATTGCGTGAAACGCAAATATCCGCTGACTCATGTTTTTGATTTTTTTCGTGTTTTTCGTGCCTTTCGCGGTTAAAAAATGTATTTTTGTGTTCTTTTGCGTGTTTTGTGGACGATAAGAGGATTTGATTTATGAATGTGTTTAAATTTACTGAAGACCAGCGGACGGCGCTGAAACTGATCGGGGGGACGGTTCTGAATCTGCTCCTGTTCGGCGGCTCGCGCTCGGGCAAGACGCTGTCTCTATAGTGCTAGCTTCAATAGTGCAGGACTACCATCTGGTGAAAGATGAATGAGCCAATTTCAATGGCAATACGTCCGCAGGGCAGCGCCTCGAACGGCAGTTCCCGCCCCTGCGGCTCCAGCGTTACCCGCCGGACCGGTCTGGCTGTTTTAATATCCACTTTCACATCGTGAACCGGATTGAGTTCTTCCACCACTTCGACCGCTTTTGACGGTCGTATATACGGACTGGAATAGTGTTCCATGCCGCCGCCCCGGAGTACCGTGTTAGCATAAAGCAGATGAAGTATATAGCGATTTTGCGACGGCTGCTCCATCAACGTTACCCGGCCCTGAGACGGCAGACTGGTACGAAGCTGAATTTCCTCCCCCAGAAAACGTTTGATCGCGTTAAGGATATATTCTTTATACACGACCGCGCCGTATGCACGGTAAATAGTGAAGACCGGATGGGAGAAATAGAGAATACTGCCGGTCATAACTCCGGCGTCGAACCCGGATGCATGCTCCTGACAGGGCGCATGCTGATGCGAGCAGAAATGCTGATAAGTCCGGTTGAAATATGGATCGAATATCTGACCGAGCGACCAGCCGCCAGTAACTTTAATCCGCTGCGACGGATGGTACATCACTACCGGGGTCTTGACGAAATACGGACATATTTCCGGCACCGGCAGCAAATAGTCGGGCTGAAACGGACTGACGCCGTGATGAGTTGCTCCGATATCGAACGCGAAGCAGCTGCCGTCAGGCTTTAAACCGCTGGAACCGGACATAATCAGCCTGCCGCCGTTGCTAAGAAAGGCTTCCAGTTTATCCTGGAGTTCCGGATTAACCGGGATATCATCCGGCAGTACCAGCACGTTATAGACGTTGAAATCCATGTTCTGATCAATCATATCAAAATGAATATGCCCTTCCAGCAGCAGCCGGGATGCACCGGTTTCACTGTAAGATTCCCCGGCTCCTCGTCCTGAGCGCCCGTTAACGGCGGTACTGGAGAGAATGGCCACGGCGGCGGCGCTGGTGACATCGTCGCACCATGGTTCTTTGGCCTCCACTTCACGATAGGCGTCGCCGATGATCTGATAGGTGCTGTAATCCAGTTTGCCATTGGGATGAAGCTGGTCGCCGATGCTGCACTTGGAGCCGTTGGCAAGCATCGCCGCGCATTCGTAGCGCAGGGCGTTCGGATGCTTCAATCCGCCGAATTCGCCCCAAGTGGTGTGAAATTTTCCAGTCATGCCGAGAAAGTCTAAATTGAGTTTGCGGGCGTAGGCCGCAGAGAGCGGGTAGTGGTCGTAACCCCAGCCGCCGGTGGGCAGCGATTCCAGTTCCAGATGACTGAAATACTTTAAGATGCCGGTTCTGCCGCACTGGATATGGCCGCTGTTGTGAAAAATGCGCATGGCGGGATCATGCAGTCGGGCGGCTTCGGTGGCACGGGAGTAATATTTCAGCAGAGTTTGTTCGGAGAACGCGATCCGGTCAGATTCATTCTCCGGGTCCAGGCCTGCTTTGCGCATATCCGCCATACACCATTTACAGCAGCATTGCCTCTGGCAGACAATGTCCAGAAAAATGCCGTCGGCTTCAGGGAACATTTCCGTGGCTTCGCCGATGAGTTCACAGAGGTAATCAAGATAAGGCGAATTGAAGCAGAGTTTGCGGAATTCAGCCCTAAGCGGACTGCCGTTTTTGCCGGAGGCGTCAACTTCGTACCATTCCGGATGTTCGTGCCAGGCCACGGAATTGAGACCGGCAGAAAGGTAGACTGGAACATTAATATCGATTTCTTTGCACGCATCCATCTGGGCGCGCAGCAGATTGAAATTCAAATGCGGATGCATCCTGCCGACTTTGGTCGGATGATAACTCCAGCCGTGGTGACAGAGCGAGAAACAGGTGATTGAATTGACCCGCGCCTCCCGGAGTTTATCCTGCCATTGCTTTTTATCGAATTTCAAACCGATCCCCGGAATATGCTCCGAGGTGTGAAAGTCCAGATGCACCTGGCGAAAACGTAATTTGTCCATAACAGTTTCCTTGTTTGTTTATTTCGTGAGTTTCATAAATTTTGTGTAAACGGAGCCAATTGCAAAACTCACGTTTTGCATGAATTTAGAATCTAGGATTCAGAATGAAATTCAAACTAAAATACGAATTTATTCTGACTTCTGAATTCTGACTACTTTTAAAATTACCTCATCAATTTTGTAAACGCTTAGCGGAACCAGCCAGTTTAAAATTCATCACGTCTATGCAGTAATCGACGCCTTGTCTTCTTCCCCGGCATTGCATTCATTGATCGCTTACTGGCATTTATTAAATGTTATATTTGCATATTCAGCCTTGCGCCCGTCATAGTTGAGCATCGGATCGTATCCGCGTTCAAGACGGCACAGGACAAGCACTGCAACTATTACCAGCGCATTCGTAATCAAGTTGCCGATCCCGAAAACCATCACTCCGCCTTGAAGATCGCCGCGTATAGACATAACCGTCATGCAGCACCAGGCAAAGAAGATAAGGAGAAGCGCACAGGCTTTCAGGAAGAAGACGCCGTGATGCGGAATACCGTCACGCGGTTTTTCTCCGGCCAGGCAGCGTGCGACATCAACCCTTATCGAACGCTCTATATAGAGCCAGATACCGCAAATTACTATCGAAACCGGGATTATTGCGCAAAGGTGCCATTTGAAATCGAAACTCCAGCCGATATGCCATAGCCAGTAAGTAAGCGGAACCAGATAAGCTATTGAGAGCAGCATCAGCAGGCGTACCAGGACAAGCGCGTAGTTCAGCCAGCGGGTCTGGGTACTGACGTAAGGGGTCTGCTCCATCTCCTCAAACCCGGTCTCCGACCAGGGAGCGGGGGGATGAAAGTGCAAATCGCCGCCCAGCGCGTGCCACTGACGATAGAGGCTGCTAATGACTGCCGCCGTGACAATCAGCCAGAAAATTACCCAGACAAAAATGAAACGGTAGGCGTAATTAGAACCATTAAAAAACCACATCAAGACATCAAAAAAAAGACCTACCAGACCTCCGGCAAGAATGTTACAGCCATTGCGCAAAATTGACTGGGCCGAACAGAACTGTCCATAGCGGGATTTTGGTTGCAGACGTATGTCGAACGGCATGCCGGCAAGTGAGGCAAGGGTTGAATGAAAGGCTCCGACCAGTCCGCCGAACATCATGGACAGCCAGAAGTACGCATCAGGGGGAAGCGTCACAAAAAGCCAGACCCATCCCGCCGCCGAAAAGACAACCGCAAAAATGGAGGAATAGGTCAATATGCGCAGCGGATGCCAGCGGTCAATGAAAATTGACGAGAAATATGCAGCCGCTATAGCGGCGGCGGAGCCTACTGCGGCCGCCTTGCCAACGTATTCCAGCGACAGCCCCAAATCTTTGTAATAAAAGATATAAAAAGGGCCAGCCGTCCAGGCCATGGCGCTGGTGGTGCTGTAGATAAACTTTGTCCAGTAGAACTTGCAGGAGTAGGTTTCGCGGAAATAGGTCTTAAAACCGGCCAGGCCGCGGGAGTTGCTCTTCTCCTTTTCGGAGACAGGCGGGTATTTCCCCTCCTTCACGAAAAGGCACATCATACCTACTCCTATAAGATATACGAATGCCGTGCAAATGAAGATCTCTTTACTATAGCTTTCGGCATATTTGAAAATAAAGTAATTGTAAAGGAAGCCGACAATTCCGCCGACGATTCTCATCAAGCCCATGAATCGTCCGATAAACATGACTGGAACAGTATCATTGAAGATATACTGGAAAACTGACATGATGAGCACATCGGCGAATTGAAAAGACACGATGAACACCGCGATGACGAGTATCGCCGCTGACGCCGGAGAAAGCATCGCCAGCAAGCCGGAATAGCGATAAAGAAACGTCGTGATGTCGTCTGAGAAGGCCAGAAGCATTATGCTGATGAATACAAAAGGAATGGACAAAGCGAAGAACGGAATGCGCCTGCCCCATCTGGTTCTGAGGTAATCACTTTTGAAACTCAGGTAGGGCGAAATGAACACGCCGAAAATCGGAAAGATACTGGTGAGAAGTACCCCGATCAAAACGTTCGATGCGCCAAGGGCTTTTAGTTTGAGCGGCAGAATACTGGGAATGACCGTCTGCATCATCATACAGCAGAAGTCTCCCCAGAGCAGGAATCCGAAAAGTGTAATAAGTCCGGCCTGGGTGTACATTAGCGTTCCGCAATGCCATGTCTTAACTCCGCCGTGAACTCCGGCGGATTCAGGGATATTTGACGATGAAACCTGCATTTTTATTTATTCCTTTAAACCATTGCGTTTATTATCAATTTATTTCCGGTCCACCTGCGGGGCGCGTGAGTCCGTCCGTAATACCCCGATCTTACCTAGAGAATAGGATGGACGGGAGGAGATTGTTTATTTGAATTTGGGTATTGCGACTGGCTTCCTGTCCTTTATCGAACGCCATACAGCCTCGCCTATCGCGACTGAAGTGCCGCCGGCATGACTTCCGGCGACAAGGGAAAGCTCTTTTGATTCAGGCGAAGGCTTTCCGAAGAGATCCTGCTGAATTCTGAAGTCCGCGCCGCCATGTCCGCCGGTTACGGGAGGGATATTGATAATCTCCTTTCCGCCGAAAAGCGGGTAGAAAACTATTTCACCATTTTCGGCCGCCTCATCTGTCTTCCCCGTCGGATCTGGATTACTGTGATGCTCTATCTGAATGCGCCCCTTTGTTCCGTTTATGCCAAGGACATATCCCTCCCAAGGGGTGGAAAAATTGCATGAGTACGCCATGGAGGCTCCGCGACTATACTTTACCAGCGCCGAATAAGTGTCCTCTATGTCAATCTCATTGTCATAAATATAGCGTTTTTTTTCTGGAGGATATTGGATATCATATGGCAGCTTTAAAGCATCCCACCCGGTAGTTGGATTTTCATCAGGATCAACTTTCCCGGCATAATGTTTCTTGAAGTACGGACAGTTATTTTTTTCTTCTATCCGGGAAAGCGGCTTACCGTTTTTGCCGCGGGGGCGCAGTGCGCCATTCTCCCCATAATAATTAAGAGCGCCATATGCGTATACCTCGACAGGATCATCGTCCAGCCACCAGTTGACAAGATCGAAATGATGGGAGCACTTATGGATGCATAGTCCGCCGGAGTTGGCCCTTGAACGGTTCCAGCGGTAGAAATAGCTTGCGCCGTGGAATGTGTCTAAATTGTATGTGAACTCGACGTTTGTAATCCTCCCAAGCATTCCGGACTGGATCATCCGCTTCAGTTTCTGATGTGTCGGAGTATAGCGGTAGTTGAACGCCACGCGGATTTTTTTTCCGCTCTTCTTCTCAGCGGCGACAACTTTCTGTATTTGTTTCTGACTGATGACCATCGGTTTCTCGACTATCACGTCGCAGTCGGCAAGAAGCCCCTTTACAATATATTCACAGTGCGAGTAGTCCTGGCTGACTACTAGGATTACGTCAGGCTTCTGTTC
Organism: Lentisphaerota bacterium; assembly: GCA_037144075.1. Taxonomy (GTDB): domain Bacteria; phylum Verrucomicrobiota; class Lentisphaeria; order Victivallales; family Victivallaceae; genus CAIPAT01. The sequence goes on from JBAWXM010000059.1 coordinate 5,883, forward strand.
TCTGATCATCATATTGAAATCTTTCGGAAAATAAAAAGGAATATCTATATCCATTTTCCGGCAATATCCCTCAACTCGATTCTTATCGATATCAAGGATCGCCACAAGTTCCGAAGTTCCATCGAAATTCGGCCCTCCCTCATGGTTCTTTCCCAGTATCGGCATCAGAAAATGATAAATACCGCGACAACTCAGCCCGCAAATCGCATAGCGTTTCTTCATGTTGAATTCTCACCTTTGAATCAATTGCAAAACTATAAATTCTCATAGTTTTGAAATTGACCTTTTCCCTGTTTTTTGTATAATTTATTCTAAAGAGTTCGTTCTTTTTAATTTTTAAAGCAATTTTGAAAATAAACTTTATCGAGCCTCTTTACCGCCTGGCGCCGTTACAACTCATCCATTCAGGCAGGCAGGTAACATTACTTTTGTTCAATCTGTTTAAACTCCATGTCATCAAACCATACTTTGCCGTCCTGAGTCTTGTCTTCCCATCTGATGTGGATAATCAGCATACGATTCTGTAAATCCGGATATTTTACAATATCCATCGGAATCGCCGTTGTCTTAAAGGAATATGCCTTCCATTCCGGCGTTACTTTAAGCAGTTCGCGCTTGTAAAAATGTGTTGCGCCGATCTTCCGGGTAAACCCTATTATATCCATAGAGACTGACAGCGTATGCGGCTGCTCGGATTTAGCCCATAAACTGAACTCATAATCCTTGCCTGGGACTACTGGCAGATGGATGCTTTTAAAGCCGCATTGGCCTGCCGGCTGTTTGACGAAATTCACCTCCAGAGATTTTTCCCCGCTGATGAAACCAGGCAGCGCGACTATTCTAGACGGGTTTACGGTTGAATCATTGGTTCTGCTCCAGTTTGCGGGTATCCCGCTGGCGTTTTCAAAATTGCTGTCAGGGATGAGGTTTTGAGTGAATTGTTTGTCCGTAACAGCATCAGCTTTTACGTCTTTGATTGTAATCGTCTTTGACTTGCCGGGATTGAGGCGCAAGCGCAGTTTTGCCTCAGTGGAGTCTTCACTGTAGAAGTAGAAGACGTAATCATTCCAATCTTTGGTCAGGACATAGTTCGCTGTTTCGGTTTTGCCGTTCATGTTCAGCTCAATACCGAAAGGCGCAATGTCCTCCTGGACAGAGCCTTTCATCTTCCAGGAGACCATGTAGTAACCGCCTGGCTTGACTGGCATGGAAAATGACAGTCCTGACCGTTCCTGTCCGGAGTAATCCAGCGTATAACATTTCATTCCGTTGTCCACTGTTTCCTGCCAGGGATTTTCGGACGTGATCTGTAAATTCCCTGCCAGAAGTGTTCCGAAGGTCATAAAATTCAGAACGCACACGATAAAGTTTTTCATTTTTTATGTTCCTTATTTAATTCCAAAAGTTAATCTGCCAAATTTTGTGCTTTTACTTTAAAAAATTCAATGTCAAAAAGACATTGTCGATAATATTATCCCCTAATTGAATTCCCCCTTCCCATTATATTTACTTTGTGATGATCCTTTCTTATGTCAGCGGAGTTGAATGAAACCGAAGCTAAAACGGTTTTTGAAGGCATCGCCGCCGGAGTTCCAGTTGGTGGATTTCAGGCGTTTGACGGTGTCTGCATCATCGAATTGCGCTTCAAAACCGATACAATTGCCGGAGAAAGCGGCAAGAGGAAGTTCAAGTGCGGCAGTATACCCGTCCGCCTTTTTTGAAACCAGTACCCTGGCTGCGCTTAAGTCCAGCTTGCAAGGCCATATAACGAGACGCTGTCTCTCCGGTGCGTAAGGCAGGATGAAGAGACGTGCGATATTATCGTTGTATGCATCGGGATGTTTCATGTCGCCGCGAATTGGATCGGTGTCGATGAACAGTTCAACACAGTCCTGTTCCCAGGGGGCGCGCCCGGCAGTGAACCCGGACGGGGTGGAATCCTTGACGTCGAATGAGAGTTTGAGCGTTTTGCCGTCGGACGATGCCTTGATAGAGGCCGGTCCGGCCTGCGTCCGCTCCTCCAGGAGAAGGACTTTGCCCTGCGGCGCCACAGTCAGCGGAAGTTCCCATAGCTTGTTGTCAACAGCAAATTTTGCCACAACTTTTCCCATCGGGGCATCCTTGAGTTTAACTTGAACAGGGAGTGAAATCTCTCCATCTGCCGGAAGATTGAAGTTTACACCTTCCAGACCGACAAGCGCGTCGCCCTGGACGCCCAGTTTGCCGGAGAGTTCGCGTCCGGAGCAGTTACGGAATGAAATGACAAGAGCCCAGCCGCCATTCCGCGGGACAAGTCGCGAGACAGTTCCAACCTTCACGGGGTATTCCGCCGCCGCCACGCCGTTTTTCAGCATATCGGTGAACGATTTTGCATCCATCCCGCGGGAGGCTTCCTTTGTCTCAAGATATAATGGTGAGTGTTCGAGTTTGAAGACTCCGTTTTCAGGGAATGGAAGTTTGTTGCCATAGAGGTCGAAGGCTTGAATTGCCGAGCCGTCAGTATTGAGTTTGACCTTCAGGTCTTTCATGTCGCCATAAGTCCAGAAGGCGGCAAGCTGTTTGCCGTTGCGTTCATAGATATAGCATATTGTGTCGCAGCCCCAGCGGATTTTGCTGACAGGTTTCGCTCCTTCGAAGTGCCGGGCCAGGGCGTTGAATACCACGAAATCTCCAGAAATACTTCTTAAAGACATGCCGCCGGTATCAAAGTGCGGTGAATATGAGCTTTTGAATATCGGGTCCCCTATGAGGAAACATTCCTGCGCCACTCCTTCTCCCTGGTCGGTGAGAAAGCGCCAGGCGACATGATACGGAGCATGCTTCTCGGATTCGACGACGTCAACTCCGTTAATTCCGTTATTCCCGAAAAAAGTTTCTCTCAGGTAATATATTTCGGTGTTCCAAAGAGGGATGTCTCTGCCGTCTCCATATTGTTTAATCAGTCTTTTTGCCTCGTCCAACTGTTGGTCCGCAGGTTTGCGAAACGCCAAAGTGGGGGCGTCATAGGGATGGAAAGAGACTATGTCAGCGTATTTAAGTCCGCCCAATTTGTAGCAGGTTCCCAGGAATCCCTCCATATTTCCGCCGAGATCGCCGGTGGAGCAGAAGCCAATGGTTTTTGCAGACGGGTCAGCCTTCTTTATTTCCTCGTTTGCGGCCTTGAGATATTCCACATATGTTTCCGGCGCCAGCCAGCCGTTGGGTTCATTGGTTATCTCATAAAATTCAATTTGTCCCTTGCAGTGTTCCACCACATTTTTGATGTAACGTCTCCAGAGTTCCATTGGAGGCAGATATGCCGTCACTTTCCAATCACCGCTTTTCTCGACTTTGACGCATTTCGGCATCAGCCAAGCCGGCCACTTGGGGGTTTTCGTGATATCCAATTTCTGGTTGAAAACCATAAAATCGGTATGACCGAGAACTGGCATTAAGACAATTCCGCGGGTCTTGTAAATCTCAAGAATGCGGTCAATTTTCCTGAAGTCGAACTTGCCCTCTTCCGGTTCGATATTGCACCAGCGGAAGATCTCTTTACCCGTCGCCCAATCCCTGATGAGGCGGCAGCCCATGTCGGCAAGCAACTGTATGTCGCCTCCGTCAACTGCCAGATCACAACGGAATCCCGGCTTCTTATACATTCCACCGCAGTCTCCAGCTTGATAATACCCGGGATTGTCCAGATTCAGCCCGACACAGAAGTCTTTATTGATGTCTATTGGTTTTCTGTCATATTTCCCGGCTATTCCTACGAAAGAAGGGGCGGTGGCGAATGATTTTCCTTCAGCTATTGACGCTGTCTCCAGCCGAAAGACGCCGAAACGGAAAGGGGGTTCGAAAGAAATCTCTTTCGTTTCACCAGGATCAAGACTTACTTCGAAGTCCTTGGAAAAAACCTTGATATTGTTGACATCCTCAATGACGGAGACTTGCAGTTTTGCGTCAGTCCTCTGTTTGCCGTTGTTGCAGACCCGCAAAAACGCTTTAGGCTCTCCGCCTTGGCCGCTTGTTATGTAGAACTGGCGTTCTGTCAAGGCGGCCGCTTCAAGCTCTGCCGCTGACTTATAGGCGCAAGGGGCGCCTTCCGATAGTTGGACATCGTCCAGCCAAAGGTCTCCAGCCGACGCGTTAACCGCGGCTCCGATTCCGATTCGAAGCGTGTACCATTCATTGGGCCAAGGGCTTTGGGTCTTAAAACTAAAGGTTTGCCGGCTCCATTCCTTGCCAATTTCAAAGTTTCCCCCGATTGTATCCCAGCCGTATTTCGTGTCGCTGGTGGCCGAAATTATCGAGACTCCCACCTTGAGATTGGGAACTGAGCTTTTCATGGAGGCGGAGAAAGTATATTTCGTTCCCGGCTTGAGCTTGAACTCCTTGAAGTAGAGAGTGCATTTTTCGGCGAAACGGTTGGGTATGCGCAGAGATTTGCCTCCGGAGACGAAAGCCGAGGAGTCGGAGACCGGCCCTTCATACAACAGTTGCGGATTGGTGTCGGGCTGTAGGATTTTTTGCAGGTAACATCCCGCATTGCCGAGTTCAAAGCCGGAATTGAAGATTAGATTCTCGGCTGTTCGCGCCGGGAGGGAGAATGCCAGCAAGGCCGCAGCAAGGCTTAAGACTTTATTATTCATCATGGTTTCCTTGAAATTTTATTCTATCCTGAAAAACTCCGTCCTATGGGCGGTTTTTTTATTTCACTGCCATTTAGCAACGTAGTAGTAATCGCAGAGGGGCTTGCCTGCTGGTATGTAAGGTTCGCCTTTCAAAAGATAGGTTCTGGATTTCCAGTCTACATGGAAATCGGCCCAAAGATTGTTGAAGCCGTCCTGGTGTTTTGGCGCGGCCAGCATGACCGTATAGTCGCTTGGTCTATCGAATCCTGAGCAACTGCTATCAGAGTTTTTTGTCGGATCAACGGGACAATCGGCTATAAGGATCGTTTTTGAATGTTGTCTGATCGTTTTTAAGTTTTTACGGCTGTTGTACCAGTTGTTAGCGAAGTCAGAGGCTACGCCTCTTCCCATATACCTGTTCCAGGCATAGCCGCCATAATGCAAGTCGTTAACCGTCCCCAGGAAATAATTCCATTCCGGGCATTTGAAGATGCCTGTGTAGTAATAGCTGTTAACAATGCTGATGTTTTTCTTGTCGTTCATGCTTGACGCGATATAAGTTTTCCAGCAGTATAAGGATGAATTGGTATAGCAATCGGCGGTCAGAAGCCATCCGTTGTAGTCATTGGCATAAAAGGCTACGCCAACCCCCTGCTGCTTCAAATTTGAGATGCATCCTACTGTTTTTGCCTTGCCTCTGGCCTTGTTGAGTGCCGGGAGTAACATTGAAGCCAGAATTGCGATGATTGCGATCACAACGAGGAGTTCTATAAGTGTGAAAGCTCTTGATGACAGGCGACTTACGATTTTGAATCTTCGCGGGTTGTAGTTCATCTTGTTGTCTCCTTGTCTTTGTGGGTTGTAGTTCATCTTGTTTTCTCCTTGTCTTTGTGGGTTGTAGTTCATGTTACTGCTTCCTTTAATGTTAATTCAGTTTATGCTCTAAAGTTTTTAATTTATCTGCCGGATCGCAACTTGATATTTGACTATGGGATAGCTTTTTGTCGCGGACTGAAAGTGCGCCACTGATTTTCAGCGATTCTCCGCGGCGCAAGCTGAAACCTTCAGGAAAAATTATTCTTCCGGCACGGGATGTAAATTCCACCTTGATTCCGGACCGGCTGGCCGCGGTTGCGGTCAAGAACGGAAGATTCAAAATCTTCAGAACAAGTTCGCCGTAAAGGAGCTGCAATTCAATGTGAGTGGAATCAACTTTGAAAATACCCCAGGCTCCGCCAGCAGTCCAGAATGAACGGAAGGACTTTCCACGTATCACCGGATTAAAGGTTATTTCACCTTTACCCATGTCGCATTTAAAGCCGGAAAATATCGGAATGAACGCAAACGAAGCCATGGAGCGCGCATAATTGCTACCGCATTCGATCTCATTCCACGGATTGCGATTGCTGCCATTGTAACGGTCCCGCACTGCTTTGACAATCTGCGTCGCTTCGTCGATCATCCCGTACTGAACCATTTGACCGGCCACCGCGTACTCGAATCCATGCATGGTCTCTTCGGCATAGGTCAGCGGCACCCACGGTTTATACCGGCCGGCCGGCCATTCGCACATCACCGTGCCGCTTTCGTTTTCCAGGCAGAACAGGCGGCACGGATTGAAATAATCGCGCATATCTGGTTTAAAATTATAGCGGTAGATTGACCGCAGCGCCGAAACGGCTTTTTCGCGATCAAATATATCCCCCAGTCCGATCAGGTTTGCATGCCATTGCCCCAGCATCTGATCAATCTCGCAACCATCGCCGATCTGATATTTTATTTCACGATGTTCCTCGTTCCAATATGCTTCAAAAATAGTTTGGCGGTGTTTTTTATTGGCACAGCCGGTACTGCCGGCGTATGCGTCCAGAATATTCCGGTTATTCAAATCAACCCGCTGCTGGAAATATTCGCCATTAAACAATTCGTTATTAAGCGTCGCGCGCCCCTTTTTATAGATTTCGAGATAGTGCGATGCATCTGCCGGCTCTCCGGCAAATTCCGCCATTTCAGCAGCAGCCTTCAAGGCCGCCAGATAAAAGCCGGTCAGCCAGGAATTCGGGCCGAACAATTCCATATCCAGCGTATGGTGCTGCCGCCCGGTTAAAACCCCGCACTGTTCCGGATCCCAGCGGTCTTCGTTATCGGGATGCCAGGCGTATTCCAGAGATTTTTTAACTTTCGGCCAGAGATTTTTCAGCCATGCGTTATCGCCGGAAATCTTCCATTCCCGGTAAACCTTGATAATATTGCCGAACTGTCCGTCGGCGCAGGCACGATAGTGGGATTGCCTTCCCGGCGGAAGCATCAGCCGAAAAGGCATCTCGCCACTGTCTTTGAGATTGTATTGGTAGTCAAGATCACGCATTGTCCGTTCAAGCATCGGGAAAAGATAAGGCATTGCATAGGCGTAATTCCACACATGGGTGCAGGAGCCTTCGCAGCATCCGGAATTGGGATTACAGCCCTCAAAGGCATAAAAAGACCCGTCTTCCAGCCTGAGGCAGGTGGGACTTTTCAGAACACTGATATTCGCGCCGGCCGCTTCAATGAAAGGTTCAGGAATGGTGGAATCATTCAGCGCCGTGGCAAACGCCATGCTGTCATTGGCCAGTCTGTCCCATTGATCAAGAACGTAACCGGCGCTTGCCTGTGAATCCGCCCACTGGGTGGCATAATAGTTCTTCCAGCGGTTTTCATCGTCTTTCAGATTGCCGCTCCAGTAATTATGGCAGTTAGGCACGTTCCAGGCAATAACCATTCTGGTACTCCCCGCAGTTCTGGAAACGACTGGCAGATGTGCCGCTAGAACTGCATGAGCAGAGCCGTCTGTGATTCCGCCAGGCATGGTGGCGTCATCGAATATTCCATAGCTCCGGTTGGTAAATCCGCCTGTGGATTGCAATTCCCGCCAGTAGACGCCAAGACTGTCAAACCATGAGCCGCGGAACCAGTTTTCCTGATAACTGACCTCCCGGGAATCCGTTGCCATTGTGATGTCGCCATATTCCATGCAATCCGGAGTTACCGCACAGTTTTTCAGCGTAATCATTTTAAATTTATTTTGCGCAGTAAATTTATTCTGACTCTTCTGCTTCCATGGATTGGCGATTATCAGTGCCACCGTATAGCTGATTTCATCATCGCTGCTGTTTTCGATCCGGATATCAAACATCGCGCACGGAATGCTTGAATCTTTATCATTAAGCGGAATAAAAGGGTTGAAGGCAGTCAGGGTAACAATTCCTGGAAACTTTTCATCGCTGAAGATAATTTTGCCAAAGGGAAATTCACCATGAAATTCCCAGTTGCGGAAATGCGGCACTCCCGCCATGGATTCACGTTTCGGACCGAACCCGAAGTTGCCCGACTCCCCGGTAAGATCGCCCTGGAAACCGCCGTTAAGCACTCTGGCGTCAATTACTCTGCCGCGGGATTCAGCTTTAACGACAAAATGGGACATGCCGTTGTATGACAACTTGTTGGGACGGTTGAATATCTCCCAGTCAACCAGCCGGCCGGAACCGGATATGCCGATGGCTCCGGTTCCAATACCGCCCATGGGAAATGAAATTTTTTGCGTATAATTGTCTTTGTAAATTTTCATTTGAATTCCTGCTGCATGGTTTCTATTATTGAGTGAGCTATAATCTCATCCGCAACAGTCTTTCCGGAAAGCATATTAAAAATTTGCCCGAATGCCTTCAGAGCCCAGGTTTTCCTGGAAAACGCCACAGAAGGAATAGCCGGAATAGAAAATCTCAATACGTCCAGACCGTCGAATCCCATGATTTTCACGCGATTATACAAATCCGGATGCCTGTCACGAAATAATATCTGCAATTCAAGCGCATAAAAATCATTGGAACACATAACCGCAACATTATCATTACCGGAAAAATGTTCCAAATGCTCAAGTAACTTCTCCTGGTTAGTTATTGCCTCTCCTTTGAACTGATTGGCGGCAAGCCCTTCTTCATATCCTGCCAGGCGCTGCTCCTGGGCATAGATATTCGCACTTTTTTTATTTTCTACCGGGGGGCAATAGTAATAAATACGTTCGCAGCCTTTGTCGGCAAGATAGTCTGCTGCATCATGCGCCGCCTGGCGGTCATCAATTCCGGAAAATGGGAATTCTGCAGATAAACGGTTGCCGATGCATACTACCGGAATTTTTAATGACTTAAGAAAATTCTCGTATTCTTCTCCGCGATTTACCGGCAATATAATTAATCCATCGACATTGCGGTCAACTAGACGGCGGATACATTCCATCTCCCGTTCCGGTTCATGATACGACAGCATCGGGAGCGAAACATAATTAAAAATATCCGCTTCATGTTCAAAGGCCGAATATAATTCTGCAAAAAAGCTATGTCTGAAGTCAAAAATTACAATTCCGATCGTCTTTGTCCGTCCGGATGATAACGCCTGACCGATAAAATTTGGACGATAGTCATACTCTTTGGCCGCCTCCAGAATTTTATCGCGGGTTTGCGGATTGATGCCTGGACGCCCTTTCAGCGCCCGGTCCACGGATCCGCGGGATACCCCGCATTTTAAAGCAAGCTCATGTGCTGTTATACTCATCTTAAATACTGTTTCAACCTTTCCGTTTCAATACTCATCATTAATTCCCTGTCACCCAAATTTACTTTTACGTTCACGTGCACTATGCATAATTTAAATGTCTCGTTCACGTGCACGCCTAATGTAATATGAGTATACATATCGAAGAATAAAAAGTCAATAGGCAAGAGAAAAAAAGATTAAAAAAAAGTTAGTCGTGCTCATGCTGACTTGACTTGCTTCTTGAATTCAGAAGGCGAGGTTCCGGTTACTTTTTTAAAATAATTGGAAAAGTAATATTGGTCAGAAAATTGCAGTTTGTCGGCTATTTCCTTGATTGACATCGTGGAGTGGATAAGCATTAGTTTGGCATGTTCAATTCTTTTTTTCATCAGATAATCATAGGGTGTGCTGCCAGTGTATTTCTTGAACAGCCGGATCAGATGCGGTTTTGAACGCCCCACCTGTTGACATATTTCGTCCAGATTAACCTTGCGCTCGGTATTTTCGTCCAGAAACTTCTTCAATATGTTGATCTCCTCCGGCATCTGCCAGTGTTCAGCATAGATTATTTCGTATAAGTCCATTACAAACTGGTGAAATAATACCGAACCCAGTAAATCTTTGTCCGATGTCGAAGACGAACAAAGCGTCATAATTTCAGTAAAGTAGTGAAATATTGAACTGCAATTTTCAACAATATAGATTTGATCCAGTCCGTATATTTTCAGCAGTTGTTCCATAAATGAGCCGTCAACGATGAAAAATATCTTCTGCCATGGCGACAGCGGATTTGGCCAATAGCGATGATCCTGATGTTTGTGCAGAAAATAGATGCTGTCTTTTTTCAGATGTGATATTTTTCCGGCGCATTCCAGATAGCCTTCACCTTCAATAACATACTCTATCGTACAGTATTCATAATTAATGCGCTCAATGCTTACTGTTTTGGCATCAGCATTGCCGTAATTTGCAAAGAGCAACTGAAATGGAAAATTTTCAATGAGTTCTTTTATTGTCTGCTTATTGTCCATAGTTAACATTTTGCCTTGTATCTTTTGTCTTGACTTCTGCGCTTTAGCATTTTAGAACTTTAGAACTAATTTATCAATATGTTACATTATTTTGATAATTTAATATATCTGTTTATGCAAATATACTATTTACATTCATTATATCAACTGTAAATTTATTACATTATATAGCTTAATCGCATATTTAGGTTTATCAAATATAATTTGCAACAGAAGGTCTGGGTAAAATGGATGATTTAAGGATTGGAGTAATCGGGGCAGGGGGACGCGGACAATTAGCCAATAATGCACATAATCCGGGCAAAGGCTCCAGGCTGGTTGCCGGCGCTGACGTCAATCCCAAAGCGCTCATAAAATTTAAAGAAACCTACGGCGAAGAAGTTTTTGTAACTGATGACTACAGAAAAGTGCTGGAACGCAAAGACATTGACGCCGTTTTTGTCACCTCGCCTGACTTTCTGCACGAAGAACAGGCGCTGGCCGCGCTTGAAGCAGGCAAAGCCGTCTACCTGGAAAAACCGATGGCAATCACCATTGAAGGTTGCGACAAGTTGCTCAATGCCGCCATGCGCACCGGCTCAAAACTTTATCTCGGACACAATATGCGCCATTTTCCGGCAATTCTTAAAATGAAAGAAGTGATTGATTCCGGAATTATCGGAAAAGTACAGCTTGCATGGTGCCGTCACTTCATTTCTTACGGTGGCGATGCTTATTTCAAAGACTGGCATTCAGAACAGCAATTCAGTACCGGCCTGCTGCTCCAGAAAGGTGCGCACGATATTGACGTGATACACTGGCTGGCCGGAGGATACACCAGATCTGTCGTCGGCATGGGGATGTTATCCGTTTATGACAAATGCGAACGCCGCGATCCGTCCACTCCGGGTGTCGCATCCTGGAGCAATGCTCACTGGCCGCCGATTGAGCAGAAAGGCATGTCTCCGGTGATTGATGTTGAGGACAGCAATATGATTATGATGCAACTGGATAACGGCGTGCAGGCTTCTTACATGCAATGTCACTATGCGCCGGACGCCGAGCGTAATTATACATTTATCGGCACTCATGGACGCGTTGAAAATATCGGGGACTACGGCAAGTGCGAAATTCACGTCTGGACGAACCGCGGCAGCCGCGAAGAGCCGGATATCATCCATTATTTGAAACCGGTTGAAGGTTCTCATGGCGGTTCCGACCCGGCGATTGTCCAGACCTTTGTTGATTTTGTGCGATTCGGGGTAAAAACCAATACTTCGCCGATAGCGGCCAGAAATTCTGTCGCTACCGGCGTGCTTGGCCATGACTCAATGCGCGGCGACGGCGGCAGGCGCGATATTCCGCAACTCCCGAAGAATGTGATCGAGTATTTCGAAAACGGACAGAAAAAGTAAAAATTTTCCGTATCAGGTTTTCTGCGCAGGGCAGGGGGCGTAAGTCTCCTGCCTTTCTTTTTTTGTATATATGTTATGTTTTAAACATGGAAATTGAAAAATAATGAGCTATTGATATATCAGTTAAATATAACGGAGTGTTAATAAATGTTTATCAACTATGCAAAAATTCTGTTCGCAACAATATTTTTACTTTCGGCATGGTCATCTTATGCGTTAAAAGTTGGCGAACAGGCGCCTGGACTTCAAAATATTCAATGGATCAAAAACGGTCCGGTTGATATCTCGCAAGGTAAAGGCAAAGTTGTTTATGTAATCGAATTCTGGGCAACATGGTGTCCGCCGTGCAGAGAATCCATTCCGCATCTTACCGCATTGCAGGAGAAATACAAAAAGCAGGGGGTAGTCATTGCAGGCATCAGCATTGACGAAGATATCCAGATTGCAAAAGAATTTGTTTTGCAGAATGCTGAAATGAAATATAATGTCGGATTTGATACTGAAGGAAAAACTTCAAAAATATATATGACTGAAGACAGCGGTATTCCAACCGCTTTTGTAATAGATAAAAGCGGAACTGTCGCCTGGTTCGGGCATCCAATGGAATTGGACAATATTCTTGAAGCTGTTGTTGCCGGAACTTTTGACGCAAAGAAATTTGATCAACGAATGCAGTTAAGCAAAAATATCATGCAGTTGATGATGAAGGAAAATTATGTAGACGCTTTAAAATTAAGCGATGTGCTGCTAAAACTTGAGCCTTGGAACGAACAGGCTGTCGGCATGAAGACTTATTTGCTGCACCTGACAGGAAAAGATGATTTGGCAATTAATTTTATTGATGAACAGATCAAAGCATATCCGGACAAAACCGCGCTTTTGAATACAAAGCTTAGTATTCTGCATCAGCTTAAAAAATATCAGTATCTGGACAAAGAGTGCGAGTCTGCTTCAATAAACAGTGTGAATCCAATGGTTTTGAACGCGATCGCCAGCGGAATGATTAATCCTGAACCGGGACAGCATGAAGATGCGATGATTCTTCAGCTTGCGCTGAAATTAGCAGAGACAGCTTATTCAAAGTGCAATTTCAAGGATGATGAACAGAAATCGCTTGTGGCTGCAACTCTGGCCGGTTGCTATTTCAAATTGAATAAAATGGCGCAGGCGGTTGAAATGCAGAAGAAAAGTATTGTATTAACAAAAAAGCAGGATAAGATTAAAGCGCTGCAAAGCACGCTTAAGGAATACCAGGCCGCGGCTGGCGGAAAATAACAAATAAAGGAGAAACTATGCGTAAACTACTATTATGGCTCGTAATGTTTTCAGCATTCACTGTTGTGCATGCTTTATCATCTGATGCGATTGAAGTTTTTATTGCCGGCGGAAATTCGGTTTCTATTTCCACTACCGGTAAAGTCTTCCGTCTGAATATAACTTCCGGTACTGTCATATATGATAGTTTAAACCGTGCCGTGCAAGTCGGGAATGTTCCTGTCATATATGATGCATTAAGCAGAGCAGTAAAGATTGGTGATATTACAATTAAGTATGATCAATCCAGCCGGGTTATCAAGATTGGAGATACCTCAATCTTCTATGACATTTCCAACAGGGTATCCAGAATCGGCGATGCCGAACTTTGCTATGACGAACTAAGCCGCGTCATTAATATCACCGGCAAAACTCCAGATAACTTTCGTTTTTCCACCATTCCAGGACAGACATAAGGGCAGGGGGCGGAGCCGCTTTAAAGTGAAACCCCGTACAATGAGGAACATAATTAGAAAAAAACTGCAATAAACAAAAAACAAAGTCGCCCCAGGGGACGAGGTATTGACCCCAACTGAATAAATAAAGGAATACGACTATGCGTAAACTATTGTTGTGCTTCGTAATGTTTTTAGTTTTCACTATTGCGCAAGCTTCATCAACTGACGCAATTGAGGTTTTCATTGGTGACGGCAATTCAATTTCCCTTTTGTCAGCGCCGACTTAAAATGTCCTAATTTCGCCGATCTAGAATGTCCCAATT
>JBAWXM010000060.1:0-19427 GCA_037144075.1 Lentisphaerota bacterium
TGGCGGAGAGGGAGGGATTCGAACCCTCGGTTGGATTACTCCAACGCAGGTTTAGCAAACCTGTGCTTTCGGCCACTCAGCCACCTCTCCGGACATAAAAATGTCGAGGAACAGTAAAATAATCCATAACGGCGGTTCATCAAATCAAAAAACGTTTTTTTCCGCTTTTTTTATGCATGATAACCATATTTAAAGTATGGAAGACTTTCAAATCAGGAACTTGACCCCCGGCACGGCGGATAATTCATTGCTGATGCGCTGCATTGTCTCCCGGTCATGGAACGTTACGGAAATTTTATATGAAAGATATTTTCCGGCGGAAGACTCGTTCCCGGTTTCCAGTTTATCCGCAATACCGTTTGCGGCTAAAACTTTTTCGATTTCAGCTTTCGTTTCCGGCACGGCTTTTTCGGTAATGATCTTATAATGCCATGTAACCGGAAATTTCAGTTCCTGATTCATCATTTTATTTGCCGCAACTGGTTTTGGAACCGGCGCTGCGGTGATATGCCTGGCATTTCTCGCAGTTGCCGTTTCGGGAACAGTTGGTATAAGGACACTGGCATTCCGCTTTTTTAGTATCCTGCTTTTTGATTTCAGCCATGATCATATCTCCTTATGTGCTAACTTACCAGGTGAAACCCATATTGAAGTGGAAGCGCAATTTTCTTGAAAGATCCGGCTGATTTGACAGGATCGGGTAAGCCAGGTCGAGCTTTACCGGGGCATTCAAATACGGGACCTTGATGCGCAGCCCGTAACCGGCGCCGGAGTTCATCTGACTCATGCCCATGCTGTATGAATTCTCCCAGGCGTTGCCGGCGTCAATAAAGATCGCGCCGCGAATGAAACTCCAGATCGGATGGGTCATTTCAGCGGTCAGGAGCAGCATGGTCTGGCCCCCGGTATTGTCGCCATTGCTGTCTACAGGAGAAACCTGGCGGTACGGAAAACCGCGCAAACTATCGCCGCCGCCGAGGAAATATCGCTCGAAGATCGGCGCCTGGTCATTGCGGTCAAAAGATGAGATTGTCCCAATCTTACCGCCGAGGTGGAAGACCAGCGCTTTTTCGAGCAGTGAGAAATAATAGCTGTCCTTGCTTTCCAGGCGGTAGAAGTTATTGCTCGAGCCGATGACTTTGGACGCAACAGCACCGGTGGCATTAGTCAGGTAACCGGAGGTCGGTTCCAGCAGGCTGTCGCGGGTGTCGCGATTGAGCAGCAGCGAAAACTGACTGACATTCTGATGTCCGCCCTGGGATTGCAGATATTCAGAAGCTGATCTGGAAATATTGTTAACATTGACCTGCTCAAATTTATAGCCGCCGGTAACGCTGGTGAAATCATCAAACACCTTGTGGGTCAAAGATGTTTTACCCCCGATTCTGGATTCATCCCAGTGATCATATTCAACCTTGTTCGCATAGCCGGAAACATCCAGGCGCAGCGGCATGTCCATCAGCCACGGCTCGGTAAAATCAACATTCACGCCCTGGCGCTCGATACCGAACATTCCCTGCACCCTGAACCGCTGGCCGCCGCCGTAGAAGTAGTTCATCGGGTCGGTGATGTCAAAATTGCTGTTGCCGACTTCCACCATACCGACCAGACTGTCGGTATCGGAGAAACCGCCGCCGACCTTGACTTTAAAAGTTTCTTTTTCCTTCACGTCAAAGTGAACGCTCTTCTGTCCGACTTCGTCAGTGCTGACGGCGACGGCTTTGACTTCTTCAAAATATCCCATTCCCATCAGGCGGGATTTACTGGCCTGGATGCGGTTTTTATCCAGCGGATCGCCGGGCTGAATCGCCAGCTCGCGGCGGATAACTTTATCCTTGGTGCGCAAGTTTCCGGAAATGATTACGTCCTTGACCTTATATTTTTTGCCTTCGGTAACGATAAAATCCAGATCCACAATGTGAGTGTTGAAATCAGGCACGCGCACGACTTTGCAGAAGAAATCGGCATATCCCATGGATTCGTAGAGATTGGAAATACTGTTTTTAGATTCCGTCTCCAGTTGATTGTCAAAAACTTTGCCGGGATTGAGTTTGATCATTTTCATCAACTGCTCTTTCGGGAAAACAATATTTCCGCTGAGCGATATTTTGCCGACATTGTATGGTTTGCCCTCGAAGACTTTAAATTTAATATCGACATATTCCGCGTCTTCCTTCTGCTGGGTAACAGTAACGCTTTCGACTTTGAAGTCCAGATAACCCTTATTCCAGTAAAGTTCGCGGATGCGCGCCTTGTCTGTTTCCAGTTCATCGCGGTTGAATAATCCGAACTCCAGAAAGCGGCTTAAGTAGGAGTGACGGTTGGCGATGGAGTCCCTTAGTGTGGATTGCGTATAGACGGTGGCGCCGTCAAATGACACATTATCCACTTTCAGCCTGAGATTTTCCTTAATTTCAAAAACAACATTGATTTCCTCTTTATTTACGGTTTCCAGCACCGGCGTGATGACGGCGTCGCCATAGCCTTTTTCTTTGTAAAAAGTACGCAGTTTCTGGGTGCTTTCCCGCAGCTTGTTGTCATTCAGCGGCATATCGCCGGCCAGCGTTATTTCTTTCTTCAGGTCTTCAGAGGGAAATTTAAGATTGCCTTTAAACTGGATGGATTTGATTCTGGGTTTGACGCTGACTTTGATGATGATGTCAACTTTGTCAGCGCCAATTTTTTTAGTTTCAGAAACGACATCAGAAAAATAACCGGTCTCATAAAGCCGCTTGATGTCGGCATTCATAATATTTTCGTCATAGTCCAGGCCCGGTTTCTGCTGAACGTTGAATGATAGCATTTTTTCCGGGAACTGATAGCCTCCGGTCTGAATGAATTCCAGTTTGCCGATTTTTTCGCCAAAAACTGTCGTGGCAAGCAAAAAACCGGTGAATATTATTAAGAACAGTTTTCTGAATATCACTTATACCGCTCCTTAGTTCTTTTATTCAAATTTTTCCGGGGGACGGTCATCATCGCCGAATTTGCTCTTATTCACAAACTCCATGCGATGCGGGAAGAACTGCAAGTCAACCGTGCCGGTCTGGCCGTTACGGTTTTTTTCCACAATCAGCAGGGCGTCAACCCCGTTTTTCATTTCTTCCTTGCTCTGCGGTTTGTTTTTCGTCTCATCGCGGTCACGATGCAGAAATGCGACAATATCGGCGTCCTGTTCAATCGCTCCGGATTCGCGCAGATGGCTCAATTTCGGCCTGGCGGATGCGCCTGCGGTTTTTTCCACTTCGCGGTTCAACTGCGCCAGCACCAGGATCGGAATCGAAAGGTCTTTGGCCAGGCGCTTGATACCGCTGGAGATATCCGCGACTTCCTGCTGTCGGCTGTCGGTTTTATCGCCGGAATGCATCAACTGCAGATAGTCAATTACAATCAGTTCGATTTTTTCCATCATCTTCAGGCGGCGGGCCTTGGCCCGCAGTTCGGATATCGTCAGGCCGCCGGTAGGGTCAATAAAAATTTTAGCTTTTTTGTAAACAAGCGCCGCCTGGGTTAATTTGGGCATTTCATTAGCCTTAAACGAACCGTCGAAAAAGCGTGTTTCAGATATCTGAGCTTCAGTACAGAGCAGCCGGCGGGTGATTTGCTCTGCGGTCATTTCCAGGCTGAAGAATGCTACCGGACGCTGTTTGTTGCCTCGCAGCGCGACATTACGGATGAAATTCAGCGCCAGCGAGGTTTTTCCGATGGACGGACGGGCCGCCAGTACAAACATTTCACCGGGTTTAAAGCCGATTACCAGCTTGTCCAGATCAGGAAAGCCGGAAGGAATGCCGAATTCGACTTCCTTATTAATTATTTTCATGACATTCTTGAACTCAGCATCAATGCTTTCGCTGATTGCTATAATGTCCGATTTGGTATTTTTATTCCTGACTTCATAGATTTTGGTTTCGATCTGGTCCACCAGTTCTTTGACGTCGGACTCAACATCGTAACATTTCAGCAGCGATTCTGAACATACGTTAATCATGTTCCTTAGAACAGAAAATTCACGTACAATACCGCACCAGGTTTCCAGATTTACGGTGGTCGCGATTGAACCATAAAGTTCGGCCAGGAAAACTTCGCCCCCGATATCTTCGAGTTTGCCGTTTTTGGCCAGTTGATGGGCAATGGAAATGAGATCAACACTCATTTCCGTATTGTTGTAAATATCAATGATGGTTTTGAAAATCTCACGGTGGATATGCGAATAGAATACTTCCTCGTTGTTCAGAAGTTCTATCGCGATATCCACACATGGATGCGGTTCCCTGAGCATTGCTGCGATTACCGCTTTTTCCGCCTCCAGATTATGGGGTTGCGGCCGGTCTTCAGAGATTACTCCGGGAATCTTTTTTTTGTTCAGATTTTCTTTTTTATCTGCCATCACGGATTATGCGCGCACAACCCAGACTTTCACTTTGGGCGTGACGTCGTGGTGAAGTTTGACTTCGATTTCAAACTTGCCAAGCTGCTTGAGCGGTTCTTCCATTTTGAACTTCTGATGGTCAACATGGATGCCCAGCTCCGCGAGTTTATCCGCGATATTTCTGGCGCTGACCGAACCGAACAGCTTGTCATCTCCTGACGCCTGCATAGGAATGGTAACGTCGGCTTCCGCAATTTTGACGGCCAGCGTCTTCGCAGCTTCCAGTTCCAGTTTGCGGTGCGCTTCGATTTTTTCTTTTCTGGCAGCCAGGACTCTTAATGTTCCTGCGGTCGCTTTTGCGGCCAGGCCTTTCGGCACCAGGAAATTTCTGGCATATCCGGGGGCGACGTTGACTTCGTCTCCGGCGAGTCCCAGATTTTCAACGTCTTCGAGCAATATCAATTTTAATAACGCCATGACCTTTTAACTCCTTGACTAAATCGGCTTATAATACCAGACTGATGATTCTGGCACGCTTGATGGCGACACTGAGCATCTTCTGATGCAGCAGACAGGTGCCGGTGATACGGCGGGGAAGGATCTTCCCTTTTTCGGTCTGAAACTTTTTCAGGGTTTCCGGATCTTTGAAATCAATATAATTGGCGCTGACTTCGCAAAAACGGCAGATTTTCGGTTTGTTAACCCGCCTTTTGCGTCTGATCGTGTTATTCTTCTTTTCCATATTCTTTTTCCTTACTTCTGGTTAATTATATATATAATTGTTAAAGACTAAAACGGAATGTCATCCTCAGCTTCATCGCCGACTTTAAATGCGTTGTCCGGCATGGGAGGAACACTTTTTCTCTGCTGTTGCGGCGGCGGCTGGTACTGGGACTGCTGCTGCTGTTGCGGCGGCTGGTATTGCGGCTGCTGCGGCTGACGTGGCGGCTGGTATTGCGGCTGTTGCGGCGGCGGCTGATACTGCGGCGGTTCTTCGCTGTAACCGCCGGATTCGTAACCCTCGGCCCCGGACCCGCCCTTGTCGGACTTGCTCAGGAATTGAATCATTTCCGCCACGACTCTCAGTTTGGATCTTTTGGCGCCGGTATCCTTGTCCTGCCACTGGTCAAGCTGAAGGCGTCCTTCGAGCATGATCTGCGAGCCCTTTTCCAGATACTTTCCGCAGTTCTCGCCCTGTTTGCCCCAGACGACAATATCGACAAAACATACTTCTTCTCTATCCTGGCTGTTGACGCTGAACTTGCGGTTCATCGCCATTCCGAATTCGCATACCGCCATTCCGCCGGAAGTGTAGCGCAGCTCGGGCTGCCGCGTAAGATTACCCAGTAATATCACTTTATTCAGAGAAGCCATTGTTTTTCTCCCAAATCCGGCAGGAACTATTCAAGCCGGATATTTTTGACGACTGCCGGACGGTCATAGTTAATAATCATGTTACGGACGACTTTTTCATCCAGATGGAATTTGTCGCGAATGACATCAATCTTTTCCGGTTTAATCTGGAAAATATAGTTCCAGTAAATTCCGGCTTTACGTTTTTCGATTTCACAGGCAAACTGGTGACGGCCCATCGCAACGGACTCTTCCATTTTGCCGCCGAGTTCTCCGATAAGCGTCGCGAATTCCTTGGTGAAGCCTTCGCCTTCATCTTCCACTTTCCGGACATCCAGAATAAATATTGCTTCGTATTTTTTCAAAACCTTTTCCTCCATGGGTTTTAGTTTTTTTCTCCGGCATTGCCGGCATTTTCTTGATTCTCTTCAACCGCAATTTCCATGCCGTTGAAACTGTTCATGGCTGCCGCGATACCGCGCGAAACCGCCATTATTGCGGCGTCTGCCGCCATTTTGATAACTTTGTCAAAAACCGGTTGTTCACTGGCCGGGAACTGCGATAACACATGGTCTATCTGCTGTCCTTTCGATGCCTCGCCGATTCCAATCCGCAGTCTGGCGAACTTTTGCGATTCGAGACTGCCGATGACCGACTCCACTCCATTATGCCCGGCGCTGCTGCCGTTTTTCCGTAATCTGATCCTGCCCAGCGGCAGATCAACATCATCGTAAACCAGCAGTATCTCCTCCGGCTGGAGCTCTTTGCGCATCGCCAGTCCCGCGACGGACTTTCCGCTCAGATTCATGAATGTCATCGGCTTGAGCAGTGTCAAGTTCTGACCTTTGAATCTGCCTTCCCAGTATATTCCGCTGAACCCCTCCTTTTTGTCATAGTTTCCAGGCAACATTTTTAATAAGGCGTCAATCGCTTCAAATCCGGCATTGTGACGGGTTTTCTCGTACTCCCTTCCGGGATTGCCAAGTCCAACCACAAGTTGAATCCGGTGTTCTTCTGCTGACATCTGCACAAATCCTTTTTAGCCTGGCCGTCATATTTTATATGAATTTACTTCTTTTTTGCAGCAGGCTTAGCAGCGGCGGCAGGAGCTTTCGCGCCGGCGGCGGGGGCTTTAGCAGCCGGGGCCTTCGCAGCGGCGGCAGGAGCTTTCGCAGCGGCAGCCGGGGCCTTTGCGGCGGCAGGCGCGGCGGCGGCAGGCGTGGCGGCGACTTCAGCGGTGGACGGCTTGATCATGTGGAAGACCACGGCGTCCGGATCGGAGACTGCGGAAACGCCTTCCGGCATTACCAGGTCTTTAACGTGGATGCTGTGATCGACTTCCAGCCCGCTCAGGTCAATGGTGATTGCTTCAGGCAGCGCTGTCGGCAGGCAGCTTACTTCAATTGTGTGCAGCGGCTGTTCAAGGATACCGCCATGGGTGATGCCGATTGCTTCAACTCCGAATGCCGGATGAACCGGAACTGAGGCGTGAATCTTTTCGTCCATTCTGACGGCCTGGAAATCGATATGCAGGAAGACGTTTTTCAACGTATCATACTGCACTTCTTTGACCAGCGCCATGCTCACATCCGAGCCTTCTTTCAGGCTGATCAGGGTGATGTCCTGATTGGCCAGCGGCTTCCATTCGTTCACGTCAACCAGCACCGGGCGGCAGGCCGCTCCGTGCATGTAAATGTTCGCAGGCACCATGCCGGACTTTCTGGCACGGCGTGATGCGCATTTGCCGAATGCATCTCGCGACTTTACATTTATTTCATACTTCTTGCTCATACTTTCCCTTTCGTTTATTTTAAGGTTATCAGCTTTTTTATTTAATCTTGATTATTTGAAAAGGGAAGATACCGACTTCCCTTCGTGAATCCGTTTGATCGCTTCGCCGAGCAGCGGCGCCACGCTCAGCACCTTGATTTTGCCGTTCAGATCATCAGCTACAGGAATGCCGTCCGTGGTGATAAGCTCTTCAATCGCGTCGCATTCGCGGATCCGTTTCTGCCCGTCTTCATTCAGCAGGCAGTGCGAAACCGCCGCGTAAATCTTGGCCGCGCCTTCTTTTTTAAGCAGTTCGGCGGCGGCGCAGATGGTCCCGGCGGTCGAGGTTAAATCGTCGGTGATCGCGCAGATTTTGCCTTTGACTTCGCCGACCAGGTGCGACAGTGCCACGGAATGGGCGTTTAACCGGCGTTTGGCGACAATCGCCAGTCCGGCGTTAAGCATATTGGAATAGGCCATGGCCATTTTCACGCTGCCGGAGTCCGGCGAAACCACGACCGCGTCGTCGCCCAGTTTCTTCTTCAGATAGGGAGCCAGCACCGGACGGGCGTACAAATGGTCAACCGGAATATCAAAAAATCCCTGAATCTGTTGTGAATGCAGGTCCATCGCGATGATCCGGCTGGCTCCGGCCACGGTCAGCAGGTTGGCCACCAGTTTGGCGGTGATCGGAACGCGCGGTTTGTCTTTGCGGTCCTGCCGGGCGTAGCCGTAAAACGGCAGCACTGCGGTAACTCTGGCGGCGGACGCGCGTTTAGCGGCGTCCAGCATGATCAGCAGTTCCATCAGGTTTTCGTTCGGGGGCGCACAGGTCGGTTGAATAATGAAGATGTCGGCACGGCGGATATTTTCTTCGAACTGAACGAAAATCTCGCCATCGGGAAAACGGGTCAGATTGACTTTGCCAAGCGGCGTTCCCAGATATTCTGCGATATCTTTGGTCAGCTTCGGATTCGCGGAACCCGAATAGATACAGATGTTGTTTGACATCAGGCTCATCCTTATTTTTCCAGTTTATCCTTGATTCAACCTGCCGCAATGCCAGGATGATCAGGCAGCCGGAAACCGGATGCTGAGTCCAAACCTTGCGGGCATGTCCAGCTCAAACCGGACAAAAATCCTTACGGATTAAGGTTTAATCATACATTATATGAATTAAATTTAATTCAGAATCTTTTAAAGTAGTCCAACTTTCCGCAATTGCAAATCCCCCAGATGAGTTTTATCCAAAAGAGTTTACAGCATCTGCCTCTCCGGATGATTGTCCTCCGTGGTAACCTGATGCTTTGAATATCCAATAACCAACGCGCAGTAATAAACCCGGATGGTTTCACGCTGATATAATATTAAGGGGAACTCTCTAACTCATCCCGTTTCCGCAAAGTTTCGCAATCAACTGATCGATTTTTATCGGTCAAACGCATCATGGTTCGGAACGGTAAAAATCTGTCTAACGCAAGGGAATGCAGAAAAGAGAGTTCATCTGCGGTATAAATCTGAAGAATTCGTGATATATTAGTCAAATGCTTAAATATGCCTGATTCCACAGCCGGATAATCTAGTAAGGAAAAATCATGATGAATAATGACGATATGCGAAACCGTTCCCGCCTGCAGCGGATTGCGCGGCGCGCAATGCTGGAAAGAGATATGATTCCGGAATTTCCGCCGGAAGTGTTTGCCGAACTCGACCGCATCAGCGAACCTGCTGTGAGGATTGAGGAAACTGTGCGGGATCTGAGGCATCTGCTGTGGTGCTCCATCGACAACGATGACTCTCTTGACCTGGACCAGCTCACGGTTGCCGAAGACCTGGGCGGCGGATCCGTCAAGGTGCTGGTCGCCATTGCCGACGTTGACGCCCTTGCCGGGAAAAATTCGGCAATAGACGGTTATGCCCGTCAGAATACCACCTCTGTTTATACCGCCGCCGAGATTTTTCCGATGCTGCCGGAGAAACTTTCCACCGACCTTACTTCGCTCAACTATGCCTCTGACCGCATGGCCGTAGTCATTGAAATGACGCTTGACGGCAGCGGTTCGCTCCGGAGTTCGGATATTTACCGCGCGCTGGTCCGCAACCGCGCCAAACTGGCTTACAACAGCGCCGCCGCCTGGCTGGCTGGAGATCGTCCGGCATTGCCGTCGGTAACTGCGGTCGACGGACTTGAAGCAAATATCCGGCTGCAGGACAGTGCCGCGCGGAAATTGAAGACGCTCCGCTTTCAAATGGGCGCACTGGACTTTGAAACCATTCAGGCGCGTCCGGTATTTGAAGGCGACCGGCTCAAAGATCTGGAATCCGAAAGATCTAACCGGGCCAAGGATATTATTGAAGACTTTATGATTGCGGCCAACGGCGTCACCGCCCGCTATCTGGCGGACAGAAAATTTCCGTCCATCCGGCGCGTAGTGCGCACGCCCAAACGCTGGAACCGGATCGTTGAACTTGCCGCCGAGCGCGGCGTAAATCTACCCGTGGAGCCGGATTCAAAAGCGCTGGAGAAATTTCTGCTGGCGGAGAAAACTGCGGACCCGCTGCGTTTTCCCGACCTCTCGCTCAGCGTTATCAAACTGCTGGGAAAAGGGGAATATGTGGTCGAACTGCCGGGGCAAACCGCATCCGGCCACTTCGGGCTGGCGGTCAAGGATTATACGCACTCCACCGCGCCGAACCGCCGTTTCCCCGACCTGATCACCCAGCGGCTGCTGAAAGCGGCAATCGCCGGACGGCAGTCGCCGTATCAGGATGATGAATTGCAGGCTCTCGCCAGGCATTGCACCGAAAAAGAAGACGATGCGAAAAAAGTTGAGCGGCTGGTTGAAAAAGCCGCCGCCGCCATGCTGCTGGAATCAAGAATCGGCGAACAGTTCGACGCCATCGTCACCGGCGCCGCCGACAAAGGCACCTGGGTGCGGCTGCTGAATCTGCCGGTCGAAGGCAGACTCGTGAGCGGCTTTGAAGGCCAGGATGTCGGCAACAGCATCCGCGTGCAGTTAGTCCGCACCGATATCGATCGCGGGTACATTGACTTCAAGAGAGCGTAATTTGAGCATGGCATACAAGAAAAAACCGCAAAGCCGGAAGATGTGGGCATACAACGAAAAGCCTTCCGTCAAGTCTAAGCCATTTGGTTTTTACGCGCTGATTCAACTGGACATCTCCCTGGTGAAAGAGGAATTGCTGCGGAAGTGGAAAAAAGCGGAGCTGGATTTTGAAAAACAGCAGCGGGAATGGGATACGTATTGCAACGAAGACCGGCCGGCGTATGAAAAATGGCTGCACGCGACTTTCGGCAGCCGCCTGACTGAAATGCGGGAACTGCATGAGCAGATAGAGCGCAAAAGCTGGTTTATCGAACAACTGGAGTGCCTGAGCGACCTGTCCGGCAAAACACCCCGCAAGCTGTATCTGGAGTTACAGAAAAAAACCAGGAACGGCATGTCGATGCATGACGCCATGGTCGAATATGTCAACGAATTTAACGATGATGATTTTGACGACGAAGATGACGGTTTAAAAGAGGAACCGGATAGTATATTTGGCGATCTTGACGAAGATGACGGCGATTTAAAAGAAGAATTCGATAAAATATTTGAGGCTTTTGAAGACATTTTCGGCGATAAGAAGAAGGCCGTCGGCGGGAATCATGAAATAAAAAATCAGCAGGCCAGACTCCGGGATGTCTACCGCAAACTGTGCTTCAAACTCCATCCTGACACCGGCTGCGATTTCAATGCCGAAAACAGCCGGCTGTGGCATCAGATACAGGATGCTTATCAAAAAAATGATCTGGACAGCCTGCTGGCGATTCAAGCATCGCTGGACATGAAACAGGATCCGATGGCCGGACACATTTCATGCACTCAAATTTTAGCGGTAATCAATAATTTTAAAAACGGCCTGCGCTCGGTCAGGGCGCTTATCCGCAATGCCCGGCAGGAATCCTCCTGGGGTTTCCTGACCTGGTCGGACAAAGAGCGCAAAGCCGCGATGCGTCAAGTCGAGCAGCAATTGATCCGCGAGCAGCATAGTTTGAAATACGAAATGGAATATCTGGAAAGCATAGAGAAAAAATGGGGCAGGCCGGTGGTGGCAAGACCCAAGCCCAAGCCCAAAACTGAAACAAAAGCCAAAGCCGGCGCAAAAGCAAAACCGCGGGCGAAGGAAAATTCGCAACCGCCTGATTATTCTTCGCCTCCTCCGGAACAATATGTCCAGCCGGGATTATTTGATTTCTGATCTGAATTTATCCGCTATTTTTTAATGCGGGTAAGTTTAAGCTTTACTTTTTCCGGGTAGATGTTCTTGACCTTTATTTCCGGATCGTTAAGCCAGCAGCAGACTTCGGAGCTGAAAGAGCCGGATTCCTGCAGGGATGAAACATCTATGTAAGACTTGACTTCTTCCGGCTTAAGCAGCGACACTTTGCTCTGCGGGCCGTAAACAGTGATATCGGCGTTCGGCGTGGAAAGCAGTTCAACCTTCAGCAACTCGCGGTCATCCGGCGACTGCAGCATCCGGATCGGCACCGATTTGAATATCCTGGTGATATAGTTCCGCACGATTTCCACCTGCACGGTCACCTTGACCGGGGAAACTTTTATGGAGTCCGGCACGGATAGCGGAGCCTGATACTCAAAACTTTCTATCGTCTGGTTATCCAGCGGAATCGGCCTGGTCTGTACGGACTTAATTTCTCCGATAATGCTCTGCGGCCCGATGATCAGAACCTCCGCCGGATTAATTTTTATTTTCCCGACCGTGTAGTCTTTCGGCAGAAACTGTATTGAATCAAACTTTTGTTCGACCATTACTTTTTTGGAATCATTTCTTTCAAGCGAAAGCGGAATTTCTTTCGGGTCGAAATTTATCGCGGTCACGCCGAACGGGGTTTTAATGTTGTCAATGCTCAATTTAAGCAGATAAGGGAATCCGGTGATGTATTTATTCTCCACCACCTCCGCCTTGACTTTGATATCCATCGCGCCAATGCCGGAGATATTTTTCTTGCTGCCGCGCACGGTCACGGAAATTGTCGGTTTCCTGGCGTCCAGATTGATCAGGCTGCCCGGCAGTTCGATATCCACCGGGACATTCGAAATCTTCTCTTCAGTGCCGATTTTATTGGCGACCATCAGGTACACCAGCACCGCAAAAAAGACGGCGATAAATTTCCGGAGAAAATCATTGCGGAATACCGCCGGTATCCATCTGAAGCGGTCTCTTTCCTGGTTGTTTAAACGGAAGTCCATTATGATCCATCCTCGCCGCTGGTAAAGCCTGTAAGTTGTTCATTTTCCTCCATCGTACCGAACATGCCGGCGAAAGAATCGGCGTCATTGGATATCAGCAGCCCGGTTAGATACTGCAGCAGTTTGTCCGCCTTGACATCCTGGCGGAGACTGCCGCGGCAGGCAATGCTGATCTTGCCGGTTTCCTCCGACACCACCACCACCACGGCGTCTGATTCCTCGGTAATCCCGACTGCCGCGCGGTGGCGGGTGCCAAGCGACCTGGTCAGTGATTCATCACGGGAAAGCGGCAGTATTGAATGAGCGGCAATGATTTTGTCGTTTTTTACAATTACCGCCCCGTCATGCAGCGGGGAATTCGGGAAGAAAATCGATTCGATGATCAGGGAATTCAGTTTTATATCCAGCTTGACGGAGTCTTCGACAATCGCCCTCATGCCGATGCTGCGCTCTATCACGATAAGTGCGCCGATCCGGCGTTTGGACATATTCAATACTGCAGTCACAACTTCAGTGATCGCCTCTTTTTTGCGGTTGGAATGCAGAAATGACGCACTGCCGAGCTGGGCGAAGGCGCGTCTGAGTTCCGGCTGGAAAATGACGATAATCGCGGTTGCCAGCACCGTCCAGACGCCGGCCAGAATCCAGTTCAGCACCTCAAGTTTAATCAGGTCGCAGACCGCCGTCAGCAGCATCAGCATGATCAGAATGCCGGCCAGGATGTTCGACCCTCTGGTGCCGCGCAGATAATACAATACCTTATAAATAAGGAACGCCAGAATGGCGATTTCCAGTCCAGGCCTTAAATATGCCCATGCGGTCTGCACGTATATCATATAATTTGCCATTTTGCCAGCTCCTTATTTTGAACTATATTCAGCGCAGCGGCTGAACATCGTCACAACATCTTTCATTGCCCTGACATCATGCACCCTGATGATTTCCGCGCGGCGCATGGACAGAAAAGCGGTAACTCCGGCTGTGCCGAAAATGCGTTCCGCCGGATTTTTACGACCGAGGACCGCGCCGATAAACGATTTACGCGAATGCCCGGCCAGAACCGGGAAGCCGAGGGATTTAATTTCTCCGATTCTGCCAATCAACTCCAGATTCTGTTCCGGAGTTTTTGAAAAACCGATTCCCGGATCCAGTACAATATTTTCCCGTTTCACGCCGTATTCAAGGGCTTTCCCCGCGGCCTTCAGTAAAAAATCCGAAACTTCTTTAACCACATCGCTATATTTAAGGTTTTCAGCATCCTGCATGGTTTCCGGCGTTCCGCGCATGTGCATCAGAATCAGGCCGGCGCCATATTTCGCGGCAATCGCGGCAATATCAGGCGAATACTGCAAGCCGGTAATGTCATTAATAATATCCGCGCCTGCGACCGCGGCGGCTTCCGCCACGGCGGCTTTTCTGGTGTCCGCGCTGATAATGCAAGCCGGATTTATACGCTTTAATTCCCGGATCACCGGCACAATCCGGGCCATCTCATCTTCCGGACTGACGACGGCGGCGCCGCCGGGGCGCGTGGATTCTCCGCCGATATCAATGATGTCGGCCCCGTCTTCAAGCAAATTCAATCCGTGCGCAACGGCAGTTGCAATATTAAAACATCTGCCGCCATCGCTGAATGAATCCGGCGTAACGTTGACGATTCCCATCAAACGGCTTACGCCGGAAAGATCCAATTGCCTGTTTTTGAAACAAAGGACCATTGAGTTATGCTAACCCGTATAAAAATGAAACTGTATTCCGCAGTTGAAAATACATTTTTAATTACTGCGGAATATGTGTTAAACGGTATCTTTGTCGTCGCCATCTTCGACATCATCAATATCTTCAACGTCATCAATATCTTCGACATCGTCAATATCTTCAATCTCAAGGACTTCGTCTATTTCAGGCACAACTCCGGCATCTGGAACAGCTTCCACTTTTATGCTGCTTTCCTCGCCTTCGACTTTGACAATTTTCGCCGCGCCGGTGATGCGGTCGGTTTCGCGCAGATTCATTATCTTTACGCCTTTCGACGCTCTGCCGATAGTCCTGATCTCATCCGTGGGTATACGCACCAGTTGTCCGCGTTCCGTGGTCAGGACGAGTTCATCGCCTTTCTCCACCTGGATTGCGGCGATGACTTTATCTTCAACTTCACGGAATTTGATATTGGTTACGCCGCGGGCGCCGCGTTTGGTCTTGCGGTAAGTGCTGACAAAACTGCGCTTGCCCATGCCGCGTGATGTTACAACCAGCAGTTCCGGCCCGGTGGCGTTTTCCTCCTGGCCTTCTTCAATTTCGCCGATTTCTTCCTTAATTACTTCCATGCCGACCAGATAATCGCCCGGCAGCTTGAACCGCATGCCGGTTACGCCGCGGGCGCCGCGGCCCATCGGACGCACCTGTCCCTGATCGAACCGGCAGGCCATGCCGAGGCCGGTGGAAAGAATGATGTCATTGCCGATAGTGGTGATATCCGCCGCGATCAGGTCATCGTTTTCTTCGATGGTCAGGGCGCGGATGCCGGTGCGGCGCAGATTTTTGAATGCCGGCAGCGCGGTCTTTTTAATGTAACCGCTCCGGGCCGCCATAATAATATATTTGCCGGCGTCATCCATCTCGTCCGGACTGACCGTCAGCATGGCTTTGATCTTTTCGCCGGGCACGATCTTGATCATATTGACAATGGCTTTGCCTTTGGATGTCCTCGACGCCTCCGGGATTTCATAAACGTTCAGCCAGTACATGAACCCTTTATCCGTAAAGAAGAAAATCAGGTCGTGGCTGTCCGCGTTGAACAGATGCTCGACAAAGTCCTCGTCTTTGGTTTCCATGCCCATGATGCCTACGCCGCCGCGGTGCTGAGTGCGGTAAGTGTCGGACGGCACCCGTTTGATGTAGCCGGTATTGGAAACCGTTATAACGCAGGAATGTCTGGCAATCAGGTCGGCAATATTCAAATCGCTGTCGTCGAAAGTGATTTCGGTGCGGCGCGGGTTGGAATGTTTGTCTCTGACTTCAATCAGTTCAGTTTTAATCACTTCCAGGCGCATTTCGCGGCTGGCCAGCAGAGATTTCAGGTAAGCAATAAGCTTAGTCAGTTCTTCATATTCAGACTGGACGTCTTCAATCGCCAGCCCGGTCAACTGGTGCAGGCGCATTTCCAGAATGGCTCCGACCTGTTCTTTGGAGAACTGGAACCGCGCGATCAGGTTCTCGGCGGCGTTTTCGCGGTTTCTGGAATCGCGGATGATTTTTACAACTTCGTCTATATTCGCCAGCGCCAGCAGCAAGCCTTCGAGAATGTGCGCCCTGGCTTCGGCTTTCTTCAGTTCAAATATCGTTCTGCGGACAATTACTTCCATGCGGTGGTCGATGTATGCCTGCAGTACCTGCGGCAGATTCATCACGCGCGGACGGTTGTGGTCAACCACCAGCATGATTGAACCGTACACGGATTCAAGCTGGGTATGGGCGTAAAGCTGATTGAGCACCACGCTGCCCATGGCTCCGCGCTTGATGTCAATCACTACGCGGATGCCGACCCGGCGGCTGGTCTCGTCGCGCAGTCCGGAAATGCCGGTAATTTTTTTATCATTAAC
This sequence comes from Lentisphaerota bacterium, assembly GCA_037144075.1. Lineage (GTDB taxonomy): Bacteria > Verrucomicrobiota > Lentisphaeria > Victivallales > Victivallaceae > CAIPAT01. Next base: position 16,374 of record JBAWXM010000060.1, read on the forward strand.
CAGCTCGGCAATCTTCTTCACCATATTTTCTTTGTTTATGGCGTACGGAATCTCGGTGATGATGATTTGCTCTTTGCCGTTGGTTTCGACTATTTCAGCCTTGGCGCGGACCCGGAAAGTCCCTCTGCCGGTGGCGTAGAATTTGCGGACTTCGTTTTTGCCGCGCAGAATGGCGCCGGTCGGAAAGTCCGGTCCCGGCAGATGCTGCATCAGCTCGTCAATCGTCGCCGTCGGATTTTCCATTACGCAGATTGTGGCATTGATCACTTCGGCCAGATTGTGCGGCGGAATGCTGGTGGCCATGCCGACCCCGATCCCGGTCGTGCCGTTCACCAGCAGTTGCGGGAAGCGCGCCGGCAGAACCGTCGGCTCCAGCGAAGATTCGTCAAAGGTAAGCGTCATGTCAACGGTATCTTTTTCAATGTCGGCCAGCAGTTCTTCCGACAGGCGTTCCATGCGGCACTCGGTATAACGGTAGGCGGCGGCGGCGTCGCCGTCGATACTACCGAAGTTGCCCTGTCCGTCAATAAGCGGTGCGCGCATCGAAAAATTCTGGGCCAGACGCACCATCGCGTCATAAATCGAGGAATCGCCGTGCGGATGGTACTTCCCGATCACTTCCCCGACGACTTTCGCGCTTTTGGTATAGGCGTGGGATTTGGACAGCCCGAGCATGTGCATCGCGTACAGGATGCGCCGGTTCACCGGCTTCAGCCCGTCGCGCACATCCGGAATCGCGCGGCCGACATTAACGCTCAAAGAATACTGCAGATATGCAGTATGCATGATATCTTCAATATTTACAGGAAAATCTCTTGATTCAAGCTCATTCATAGTTTTTGTCTTGTCTCCATGCTGATCCCCCGGTGGAGGACGTTATAAATACATTTTAATAATCTACACCTTTTACCGGTTTTGACAAGCTGAAATCAACCTTTATCCGCCGTTTTTTGACAATTTTTCAAGCCTGGCGCAAACACTTAAGCCGCAAGCAGATTTGTTCTAAAAAAAGCAGTCGAGTCAGTGTGCCGAGAATGTGCAGTGATTTTGAGCGCTGCGGTGGTAACCACTGCAAGTTCAAAATCACAGTGCAGGCATGGTGCAATGGCCGCCCCGGAGGGTTGAATACTGGCTCCTGTAATTCATTATTATTCTCTTTTTGATAAATTGCTTTTTGCCATAAGGCTTTTATTTTAAACAACATAAAACTAAATTCACGGTTCAACTGCTTTTTTTAGGTTTATTGAAGATTGCGACAGTTCCTAAACGCCTTAAACCGCCCGCCCGGAATGGTAACGCATTCTGAAAACCGGCCCGAAAGCGCTTTGCTCCAACCGCCAGTTTTATTCCGTGAACATGGAATGTCTTTTCATCATTCGTTGGCGCTCTTTTCGCGACATTTTAGAATATCGTTGAGGTTTGGCGGAACAGATGGGAGGTCTGGGAATACAGGGAAAGTATGTATTCACAGCTGACTCCGAGACTTTAGAGAGGGTTTGAGGCTTGGCGGTTTCAGTTTTGGCGGCCGGCTGACCACCGCCAATCCCGGGCATCTCAGCATTCCCAGTCTTCCCGGTGTTTTCCACCGACTCCGAGACTTTAAAGGCCCTTTGAACAGAATCGTGTTCATTTGTTCCGGCTTTCCACTCTTCTTGCTTTTCCGGCTTTCCACTTTTCTCGCTCTCTCCGCACTCCGAGACTTTAGAGACCCTTTGAGCAGAGTCGCTTTCATTTGTTCCGGCTTTCCACTTTTCTTGCTTTTCCGGCTTTCCACTTTTCTCGCTTTCTCCACACTCCGAGACTTTAGAGGGTGTTTGAGGTTTAGCGGTTTCGCCCATGCGGCCGGCATAACCAGCCGGACAACCGTCCGCCAGCCAGTATTTGATCGCTGTCAGATTCGGCGGCAGCAGACGCTCGACGGTCTTGCGGGTTTGGCCGTCGCGGACAGTTTCAGTGGTTATCCCGCACTTGCCCAGGGCCAGTGACAGCAGCTGGCTGCGCAGTCTGCCGTAACATTCTCGTCTGCCGCGCGCCAGCGCGGCGGCGAAGGCCGGAAACAGCTTCTTATAGTTGTAGAACGTCGCCGGTGATATATTCATCCGGCGGGAGATTTTGTCATCCGTGTCGCCGTTGGCTGCATGAAATTCGACTTCTTCGGAAAAACTCCGTTCGTATTTCATGTTGGCGGGAACCGGCATGTCCGCGACTTCTGAACCCTGGACGTCTGCAAAGTCATCCACGGCGCCGTCATCGGCATGCTGCTTGTTGCGTTCCAGCCATTTGATGATGGCTTTGAGATCCGGCGCTTTCTGGCGGCAGGTGCGGGTTTCGCCCCCGCCGGCATCGCGCCGGGAGGTGGTGACGTAAACCCGCCCCATTGCCAGATCCATCAGGCTGACGCCCGCGCTGTCCGCAATAATCTGCCGTCCCGTCTCCACTGCTTCCGCGAATTCCGGGAAACGCCGCAGATAGACATAAAAGGAGTCCTGCGAGATTCCCAGCAGTTTCGCGATTCCCGCGTTGTTCATCCCTTGTTCCGCATACTCCCGCGCCTGTTGCGGAAAACTCGCGTCATACTTCAATTCCGCCATGATAAATCCCCTTCGTTTTATCGCATATTAATAAATCATAAACTTAATATATCTTATAATTAATAATCACGCTTAAGCCAGTTATTGAATATAATTAGTCTATATGATTACTTCTCTAAATTTAATAACGCTAATTAATCAAACAATAAATATTATAAAGCATTATACAAATAAAAACAACCGGGTTTTGAAATATTTTCCGGATTTTTTGTCCACGAATTACGAAACCAAGAGGTTTAACAGGGATGGACAGGATATGCAGGATAAGAAAAGGCAGCTTCACCATGAAGAGAGTGAAGGAAAACCCGGGAGCGCCGGTCGCCTGACCGGCTTTATGCATTTCGCCTTTGGCGACCAACGCCTCGCCGTTGGATCACGCCCGGCGGTGGCGAGTAAGGGAAGCAATTGTTTGTTTGCAAGGGAAACCTTGACAGTTCAAGGTTCCCCCTTGCATCCCTCCTCC
>JBAWXM010000061.1:0-19087 GCA_037144075.1 Lentisphaerota bacterium
AATGTCAGACTCAGGTTCGGTAGATAGATTTAAAAAAACAGGAAAACTTTAAGTTTTTTAGTTTTATACTTTATAACATTTAGTTTTATGTTTGGTCTCATCGTGCGCAAGCCAGCGACCTCCTTTCGATAAAGTCTGATTCAATTATGCTTAATGATGTTAACGGCATATCAGGATAGTTGATTCTGTCCAGCAGCATTTTTGACAACATCATACCCTGCTGCCGGTGCTTCTGGTCAATAGAGGCCAACTCAACCGGCGATGCCGCCGAATAAGGGGCATTGTCAACCCCGATGATTGACACATCTTCAGGGACCTTGATATTGCAGTCGTGCAAAGCCTCAATCCCAGCCATTGCCAAATGATCAGCGCCATAAATAATACAGGTTGGCAGACTTTGGTTTGATTTTATCAGTGCCAGCGTCTTTTTATATGCGCCTAATTCATTATAAGCCTCATATATATCTTTTTCAGAGAACTCAATTCCCGCATTTTTTAACTCGTCTTCAAAAATATCCAGGCGTGAAACATTAAAATGCGGATTGATAAAGCCGAACGGTCCGATATATGCCGCCTGCCGGTGCTTCAGTTCCTGCATCCTCAAGCAGGCTTTCTGTATCCCGCTTTTCAGATCAACGGATATTGCCGGAACGCCTTTCTGATGAATTTTATGATCAATGGTTACGCTTTTGATACCATAGTGTTCAATCGTTGCCAACAGTTGATTTATTTCATCTTCGGAGACTTTCGAAGCGCTCTGCCAGCCGCCGAGAATAATCCCGTCAATTGCGTCATCACGGGTAATTACCGACTCCAGGCTTTCCATGTCAGTGCCCATCTCAGGAACAATCAGATTAACATGGTAGGACTGGGAATATGCGTATGAACAAATTCCCTGAATTATCATCATTTGAAGTAAAACCACTGGACGCCAGATATTATCCTCGGCAATCCGCGAATCAATTTGGAAGGAAATGGTAAGATTCAGTTTCTTACGCAACTGCGCGGCCTTTCTTGATGGACGATAACCCAAATGTTTGACGGTTTCAAAAATCCGTTCACGGGTTTTTTCCCCGACCATCCCGGCATTCCTGTTCAAAACATTCGAAACAGTGGCAATACTGACTCCGGTTTGATCAGCTATTTCCTGGATTGTTATATCCCTTTTTCTCATTGCAAAATTAACCTTAAACGTTTTACTGTTAAACGATGATAATGATTATAATTCAATTTTGCTGATTTGTCAATAGAACATTTCGCAGATGTTAAGAATAAATTAACTTTTTTACGTATTTATTATTATTTCAACATTGACTACAAGCAATAAAATAGTTATAATATAATCTATATTTATATTACATCAATATTATTGATATACAACAAGGTGTTAAATGCTGTATCAATGTGACAAGTTTATCATCGGAGCATCGTTTGCCGGAATTGGCATAGCCTGCAAATATCCGGATTCGGTGGTCATTGAACCGTCAATTTGCGTTGGCGGTGAATTTATCAACGCAGTCAATCCGGGAACCGGGTGGGACGGCAAGCTTCATTCGAAAGACGCGATTGCTTTTTTAAACAGAATAAAAGAGCATAATGCTTTTGAAAGCGGCAAGATTCACCTAACGGCACTGTCGCCAATTTTCTGTGATTGGATCGTCAATAAAAAAATCACGCTGAAGATGGCAACTGAAATAAAATACGTCAAGCCTTCCGGCAGCGGGTTTGAGATAACAACATTCGACGCGGACGGAGAGCACAAACTATATGCCCGGCAAATTATTGATACAACAGAAGGCATCTGCTCTGCCGGACTCAGCGGAAGCAAACCTCCAGTTCTGGGAAAACGCTTGAACGCGCTTCTGCATTCCGACCATGGGGAGATCCGGTCCGGCGCGTATGGCGATATTGAAATTAGAGAAGGCCGCTTCCGGTCTGAATCTGTCGCCATGTTCAAATTGCCGCCGGATTGCGGCTGGCCGGAAGCGCGCCGGATTCTTCATGCCGCCTGGACTGCCAGACATCAGGCATTGCGGGAATGGAAAATTGCGGCTGTAGCTATCCGCTTTGATTATAAAATTGCGGCGGGTCTATGCAGAATAAAAAAGAACTGGCTGCATATGCCTTCGTGCGGTTATCAGAATCCTGTCACGGCATACGACAACGGATGTTCTGTGGATTTACAGGAGGAAAAATGATACTGGCAAGCTATATGGATGGAGTTCCCAGTCAGACGGCCGTCAGCGGGAATGAGTTTAAGCAGGAATACGATGTGATTGTCGCCGGACTCGGCACCGCGGGCGCAATCGCCGCGATTGCCGCTGCACGCAAGGGCTTGAAGGTGCTCGGGATCGAAAAAACAAGTTATATGGGCGGAACCGGTACTGGAGGGTTCATTTTCGGCTACTGTTATGGATTAAGCGGCGGAATATGCGATGCGATTGACTTCGCAATTCAGGAAGAAATGAACAAAGGAGATTATCTGCCTTGCGGGGCGGGAATCAGCGCCGACCTGAAGAAACTTTACCTGGAACAAGAAGCGTTGGCGGCCGGAGTTAATCTGGCTTACGAATCTGCAGTGACAGGTGCTTATCTTGAAGGCAAGACCGTCAGAGGCTTACAATACATCTCTCCGACCGGTCTATGCTGCGCCAAAGCTAAATTTGTGCTTGATTGCACCGGCGACGCCCAGGTATGTTTTCTGGCCGGATGCCCGACGGTAAAAGGCCGGGATATTGACGGACAGTTCCAGCCGTTTACCAATGTTCGTTCCATTATCAGGGATGCCGGAAACCTGTCAACTGTAAATTTTGATTCAGGTTATATTGACCAGACCGTTGCTGACGACCTGTCAGAAACTATCATTCAAAGCACCAGGATGCATCTCAAAGAACGATTTGAAGAACAGCACAAACTCATTGCGATTTCCGATATTCCTGGCATCCGGGAGGGCCGGAATATTATTGGAGAAAATAATCTGAAATTCTCCGATGTACTTGACGACAGACTTTCCCATGAACCGATTGTATGGAGTTTTGCCAACCATGACACCCATTCCAGCGACTGGGCTTTTGAAAGCGAATTCGCGCAGGATTGGGGTGTTGCGGCCAGTTTGTGGGGGATTGATTTTTATGTTCCGGTTCCAATCGGTGCCATTGTTCCCAAAGGGTACAATGGGGTGCTTGTGGCCGGGCGCTGCCTGGCAGTTGACCATGATCTTGCCCAGTCGCTCCGCATGAAGCGCACCGTGCAGCAACTCGGCGAATCCGCCGCCGCTATCGCATACCTTGCCATTGCCAGCAATATTCCGGCTGTAAAAGTAGAATATCAGGAGCTTGCAGACGAACTGCGTCGCACGGGTTGTCTTGGAGAAGATCACTTTACTGACAACTCCAGCCGCTGGCTTGTTGACATCCGGTCCATACATGACGGACTTTCCTCGGAAAAACCTGGCATTGCGATGTGGTCGGCCCGCAGATTCGGCAGTAAGATTATTCCATCTTTAAAAAAATGGCTGAGCGACAGTCCGGACTGTTCCCATCTGAAATACCATTGCGCGTTCGCGCTGGCGCTGCTTGGAGATAAAGCCGGTCTTCCTGAATTGCGGGAAATGGTTGTCAGGCGCGATAATTTCCTGCCGCAGACCAGCAGGAACTGGAATCAGCATCGAGGTTACGCCGCAGTTTATCTGCTTGGCAAGCTGCGGGATATTGGCAGCATCAGTATTCTGAAAAATATCCTTATGGACGAAAATATCGGATTCCACTTCCAATACTGTTCCCACGCTGTGATGGCGCTGATTAAGACCGGTGACAGATATGCTGCGGCACGTCCGCGGATCGCCGCAATATTGAAGACGTTTGCCGGACAACCCGGCCCGTCAATTGAGCTGACTTTGAAAGGCTGGCTGCAAAAGCCGCTGGTTACACTTAAAATGGAAACTCTTATCCGGATAATTATTGCAAACCGGCTGGAAAAATGGCATATCCCGCATAATATTGACAGACTCTTAATAGAGAACGAATTATCAATTCATGAGAAAAATGTTTTAAGGAGACTTCTGCCGCATGATTCAGGTGCTTGAAAGATTTAATCTGATATTGGAATATGTAGCTGAAAATCATACCCGGCCATGCCGGATCAAGGAATTGGCCGCATTACTTCAGGTTTCGCAGCCTGCCTGCTCGAATATTGTGCGCAGCATGGTTCAACTCGGCTACCTAGAATCCGCAACTGACGCCAACGGTTACGTCATAGGGCCCAAACCATCAATGCTGGTAAGAAACGGTGGATATAAGCAATTCCTTACAAAAATTGCGGAGCCGCTTATAAATGCACTGGTTGGAAGGATTAATGAAATGTGCCTGCTGGTGACTGATTCCAACTTTAAACGAATTTTGCTTTTGCAGAAGCAGGGAGAACGCCCGGTTCAGGTCTCATCTGATATCAGGGCAAGTGAAAATCTGTTTCAGACTGCGACCGGAATAGTAATTCTTGCACATTTGCCGGAAAATGAAATAAAATCTTTCGCCGAAAAAAATCCGGTGAGCAAAACTATTTTTCCAGCAATATCAAACTGGGAGAATCTAATACCCAAACTTAATAAAATCCGCAAAGACCGCTATTTGCTTATTCTTCATGAAGAAGAGGATAAAGATGCATTTGGCTCTATCGCGGTTCCAGTTTACAACGGAAAACGCCTGGAGGCAGTACTTGGGTGCAAATTTCCAACCTACCGGTTCAAAGGAGAACAGCGTAATTTAATTATTCAGGAGTGTATAAAAACCGCAGCCGTGATTTCCGCCGGACTCGAGCGCCCCGGTCATTACTGATAAATATGGTCTTCTACTGTTATTTGTATAATAGTGAAACCCAAAACATACTAAGGCTATTTTATTTTCGGGAAATATCCCTGCTGTAATTCACTACGCCTTCGGCAATGGCCTGGGCAACCAGATTCTGATACCAGTCGCTTCCCAGCTGCATTTCCTCTGTCTTGTTGGAAAGGAAGCCGGTTTCAATCAGCACCGCCGGACATGGCGCGTTTTTAAGCACCATGAAACGGGCCCGCTTGATTCCGCGGTCGAATGTTTTAGTACGCGCAATCATGGACTTATGCACTTCATAAGCCAGTCCCATGTTATTCGGGTCATAGCGGTTCCCGTCTTCACGATGTTCCGCGACAAAGCCGCTGGTGGAATTAGTGGATGATGTGCCGAACGGGGCCAGGCAGAAAGTTTCAATCCCGCTGACTTCCGGATTTGAAGCCGCATTGCAATGAATAGAAATAAACATATCAGCGCCTAAATCATGACAAATTTTCGAACGCTGAGTAAGTTCAATGAATTGATCGGAAGTCCTGGTCATCGCGACGGTAAAACCTTTTTTTCTCAACGCATTGGAGAGCTGTCCGGCGATTCTCAGAGCAATGTCTTTTTCCCTGTATCTGAATTTCCCGCCATTGTCTTTGCCGCCGTGCCCGGGATCAATCATAATCAGCTTTAAACGATGCTGCGGCATGGCATTAGCCCGGATTAGAGGGTCTATCGTCAGCAGAAAATCTTTGTCGCTGATAAAGGAATTGGGGCCGGACGCATACGAGGCAAACAGCAGTCCAAGTTTAATATTGTTAACCAGCGCATATTTTTTTTGCGGAAAAAACGTCAGCTTGAAATCGTTATTATAAAGAACGACACGGTCGTTCCAGGCATAGTAACGCATGTTGTAATATCTTGCCACATCGCGCAAATATACATATTTCCGCCCCATAGCAGAAGTGTACCGGATTTTTTCCGACTCGGCGGCAGAACATTCTGACGGAGAAAAAAATCCGATATATCCGATAATAGCCAGAAACAGAAAAAAATATCTGAACATGAATAAAAACCTTCCGGAATTATAAAATGCGGCTGTGCCGCAGAATTTTTAAGTTAAATTTCCTCAATTTTCGAAAGCATCGCCTTGCCCTGCCATGAAGACTCGAATGGCGGGTACATGGCTTCAATGCCGTCGCCGATTTGAACAGACTCCGCCAGTGAACTGTAAACAAACCCCTTGGCCATGCTCAAAGCCTTTTCCCACGGGGTTTCCAGCGCCAGAGCGGCAGCAAGCGCGGCGCTTAAAGTGCAGCCGGTGCCATGAGACGCCTTGCAATCCTCGACCAGCGGCGAACACAATTCATACAAATCGCCCTCGTAACATACAATATCCGCGGCAACGCCGGACTTGGAACGCAAATGTCCGCCCTTGAGAATACAGCCGCAGTTCCATTTCTCCGCACATGCCAGAGCCGCTGTAATCATCGCCTTTCTTCCATTAATCTGGACTCCGGTAATGAGTTCAGCTTCAGGAATATTCGGAGTAATCCATGACGCCATTGCAAAAAGCCGTTCAAGCATAATTTTTACCGCCGGTTTTTCCAGCAGACATGCGCCGCTGGTGGCGATCATTACCGGGTCAACAATCAGCGGGATACCTTTATTTTCAAGAGTATCGCAGACCGCGTTGATAATATCTGTATTAAAAAGCATCCCGGTTTTAATCGTCCGGATTGCGATTTTATCAAGTACGGTAGTAATCTGGCAGGCCACAGCTTCCGGCGGAAGCGGATCAATCCGGTTTACGGCACAGGGGTTCTGCGACGTCACCGCGGTAATCGCGGAACAGCCAAAAACACCGAATGCGGCAAATGTCCGCAAATCGGCCTGAATACCCGCGCCGCCGCCGCTGTCGCTGCCGGCAATTGTCATCGTCGACGGATAAAACTTATTTTCAGTACTTTTCATCAATCATATTTCTTGTGTTTTGTTACAATCCAAATTATATTTCCGGATATCCTGAATATATTACTTCCGGATTGGTAAAAAACAACTGCCGGAGCGAAACTAAGAAACGTGTTTTATCAAAAAATGAAAAGGACTGTCATGCCAAGTAAAAAATCAGTCAATCTGCTGATGGTTCTATCCGTGTGCTGTATTCTGTTACGCGGCGGAGCGCTCATGGCGGAAAGCGGTTATGCCATTGCCCCGGGACTATCTGTTGAATTTAAAGTTTCCAACAGTCAGTATTTTGTTTTCATAGAGCATTTCAAGCAGATGGACGCGGTTGTCAGCCGCCTGATTAAAACCAGCAGAGTGCGCGGAGTGATCAATTGTAAAATTTTCATCACTCCCGATGCACAAGATAAAACCACGCTGCAGCAGACAAGTGATCTCGTAAAAATATCCCTGAGCAATCAGTATGAAAAATGGAAAAATGATTATCAGATTAACAAATACCTGCTCTCAACGATTATACTCTGCCGTCTCGGCATTCCGCCTGAAGAAAACTTCAACGCGCTGCCGCAATGGATGCTGACCGGAATGCTTGGGATGGTGCGGCAGAGATACACATCGTCAAGAATCGTTGACACCTATTACCTGCCTGGATTAAGGCTATGCGCGATTGAAGGAAAAATACCTGAACTCAGGAAAATAATATCGCAACCGCTCTACGAGGAAAGCGACGGCGCCGCTTTTGAGTTATATGAAGAAGTTTGCAGTTTTCTGATAAAAAAAATCGAATCCATTTCATCCGGCTCTGAAAATATTCTGAGCGACATTATCTTTTTATCCGCACAGAAAAAATACTCCGCACAGGAGATATTTACATCGACCGCGGAACGGGTTGTCCTGGATAAATACTTTAAAAACGCTTCGTCTGACGAATCTGACGAAAAGAAAATCCAGTTCTGGTTTGAGTCGGCAGTCACGGAGAAGGCGCTTACATCATTCAACCCTTTTACGGCCAGACAGATAAAAGAGAAAATAGCAGCGATAAGGAAAGTTACATGTCTGGTGAAAAATGGGAAAAAAGAATCGAAAGAGGAGATAATTGATATCACGGAATTACCGGAAAAAATGCCTTTAATCGAGAATAAGAACGCCGTGCTGCTTGATAAAATCAAGATTGCTGATTCCATCAGGTCCGCCTGTCCGCAGCCGCTGATGGAATCGGCCTTAAACTTCAGCCAGGCCTTAAATGACGTCGGCAACAAATCCGAAAGCGCCTCCAGAGAACAGCTTATCGCCACCCTGGCAGTTCTCGACCAGGAAGTGAAAAAGCAGGAAGCGATTGAGGAATATCTAGCGAATATGGAAAAGACAAAACTGTCGCCGGCCATTCTGTACAGGCGCGAAATTGATGAAGTCAACAGAAAAAACTATGCCATGTGGCCGTCTCTGAACAAATATCTCGATTCAGTGGAAAAGAAATTCCTTGAGGACTGATAGACCGTCTTTCCCGCAAAAAATATTGCAAAAAGCCGTTTAAAGGGGTATTGTATACTCTGCACGGCTGAAAATTTAAACATAGACGAGCAGGATTGTGGATTGGATTTTTTTGATCCTACTGATTGACGATATGAATATCGCCTGACGGAGGAACGAAAAAATACGGACGCAAGACAATCGTCCCGCTCCTGCGGGATTGCGATCTTTCGAGTTTGGATTCGCACTCTTCGAGTACCTTCGATACCACGGTATCGGCAGCCTCTCAGAATACGAACCAATTCTCAAAATTTTCGTAATCTATGTTAAATTTTCAGCCGCGCAGAGTATATCCGGCTGTAGATAAACCGCTGACGCCGTTTCCGGCAGAATATATTAAAGGTTTATCGTCAGTTCTTTAAATTAAAACAGAAATAAGGATCAATAATGGCCTGCAGTAAAAATCTCGAAAGCATGATGAAACGCGGAAGCGACTTCCTGAACTGTAAATATCCGATTATTTGCGGAGCAATGACCTGGGTATCGGAACCCGGGCTGGTTGCCGCAGTGTGCAATAACGGCTGTTTTGCGTCACTGGCCGGCGGCAATGCGCCGGTTGAAATCCTGCGTCAGCAGATTCAACAAACCCGGACCCTCACCGACAAACCTTTTGCCGTGAACCTGATTACCATCGCCCCGGCCTATCGCGATCATCTTGCCATGCTCAGGGAAATGAAAATGCCCTATATCGTTTTCGCGGGAAGTTTTCCGAAAGAAAAGGAAATTGAGATGGCCAAGGCGAGCGGCGCGAAAGTTATGTGCTTCGCCTCGACCCTGTCAATCGCCGAGCGCATGATCCGTTTCGGCGCGGACGCCATCATTCTGGAAGGCAGCGAAGCAGGCGGACATATCGGCCATGTTTCCGCAATGGTGCTGCTCCAGCAGGTGCTGTTCCAGGTAAGTGAAAAAATTCCGGTTTTCATCGCCGGCGGCATCGCCACCGGCAAAATGATTGCGCATATGTTCATGATGGGCGCCGGCGGCATCCAGCTTGGAACCCGTTTTGTAATGACCGATGAATGCTGCGCGCATCCTAAATTCAAAGATGCGTTTATGCGGGCTGAGGCCAGAGACGCCGTCTCCACCCCGCAATACGACTCCAAACTGCCGGTTGTCGCAGTGCGTTCGCTGCGCAATAAGGGACTGGCAAACTTTGGCGCGCTGCAATTGCGCCTGCTCAAAGAAATGCACGACGGCTTGATTCACCGCGAACAGGCCCAGGCGGAAGTTGAAAAATACTGGATCGGAGCTTTGCGCAAAGCCGTTGTGGACGGCGATGTCGAATACGGGTCGCTGATGGCTGGACAATCAGTCGGCCTGGCCAAAGATATTCTTCCGGTGAAAGCACTCATCGAGAGACTGCTGTCCGAGGCTTCCGACGAGCTGGATAGCGTAAAAAATAAATTGAACAACATCTAGGCGGGCTTTGCCCGCAACCCAAAAGACAAGGTAGTCAGGAGTCAGAATTCAGGAGTCAAGAAGTGACTGGTGACTGGTGAATGGTGACTGGTGAATGGTGAATGGTGACTGGATAAAACCTAAAACCTAAAACCTAAAACCTAAAACCTGAAAAGCATTGGTCAATTTTAAAACCGTTCAAAATATAGAAGTTTAAAACTAAAGATACTAATATGCCATGGTCTAAGAGTAAAAGATTCGTTAAAGTGATCTATTTCCTGGTAGCTTCAGCGTTGCTGATTCTGCTGGGAACTTCCGCATTCCAGACGCTCAGGCTTGCGTTTTCAAGATCAGTCAGCGATTTCTTTTACCCTTACCTCTCAATTCCGGCAGACTTCAAATATTATCTGTCGGACAAAACCCTGCTGATCCATGACAAGCATACACTGGCGCATAAACTTGAACAGCAGCTTGAGGAGAACCGTAAACTCGCGGCAAAAATCGCCGCCACTGCGGAACTATACATGGATAATGAGGAACTGCGCCGGTTGCTGAAACTGGAGCCAAGAACAGGCTATAATTTCATTTTTGCGGAAGTAATAATGCGCAACCCGCAGGCCTGGCAGGAAGTATTCACCGTCAACAAGGGCAGCAATGAAGGCGTCGCCAAAGGCGCTGTCGTGCTTGCGCGCGGCGAACGGGAGCGTAAAGACGAGGCCGTCGTAATCGGAGTTGTCAGAAGCGTTTCGCGTCATTCCGCCGAAATCTCCACCACGGTAAATCCGGAAACCCGCATCGCGGCGATTCTGCCAAGGTCAGGCTCATTCGGCTTTGTCAACGGCGGTGAAAGTTCAATGAGTGAAGGGCTGGCCAATCTGACATATATGTCATGCAATAAAATATACAGTCCGGGAGAAGCCGTGGTCACCGCCGGAGCCAGGGAGGAGATTCCGCCGGGCCTTTACATCGGTCAGCTTGTTGATATTGAGCGCGCGCCATCGGTTTTCAGCAGTAAACTGTATATGTCGGCCAAAGTCAAACCGGCAGTGGATATGGACAACATCAGATACGTCATCATCGCGGTAAAAAAAGACTGATGAAAGGCAAAGAAAACAGGAGACAGGAGACTGGAGTCTGGAGACAGGATGAAGACGAAAAACAGGAATTAAAAGCCGAATATCCAATATCCAACACGGAATATCCAACTGATGAAGGAAAAGCAGGAAGGCAGAAGAGGGAAGAGAGAAGTTAGAAGTCAGAATAAACACAAGAATAACAGCAAAGTCAATTAAAGAATAAAACCGGAATGCAGGTTACAGAATAGTATGGCAATGAAGATTAAATCAGAAAATCAGAATTTGGTTATTTATTCTGAAATTGTATTTCCCATTCTGACTCCTGACTTCTGAATTCTGAATTCTGGATTTATTTTTTATTGTTAACAATGAAATAAAGACGCTAAATTATGAGATACAGCCGATGATCATTTTTTACATATTTCTTCTCATGTTTTTTTCCATCACCGGTCAAATTATGATTGGCAACCTGGGGGTTTTCCTGCCCATAACCGCCACTATGATTTTTTATATAACGGTCTGCTTCGGCTGGCAGCGCGGTATGTTCTGCGCGGTTGTTTCAGGACTGTTACTGGATATCCTCTACGGAACATTGAACCAGACGCCGTTGATATTTCTGGCTGTTTGCGGACTGGCGGCATTCTGGCTGCTGTATCAGCAGGTGCGCCCGGCATCGATCAATTTCATTCCCGGAATCCTGACGGCTCTGATAACATTTCTGCCTCAAATGCTGATCAAAATATATGATAATGGCTGGGGCATGTACATTTTCAATGAATGGCTGCCGTCAATGTTCTTTGTCATGAGCTTCTGTGCGCTGTTCCTGCCGTTTATAATTGTGCTATGCGATCATTTCGGCAAATCGCTGGGTCTGCCGGTATACGTTGACGCCAAAAACCAGCTCACCATCAGGAAATAGCATGAAAATAAACTTGACTAATTACACATCCAGAATCGTGATTATCGGTTTTATTCTGCTTGCCGGCTACGGAGTCCTGATGCTGAAACTCTGGATTGAGCAAATCCAGCAGGGGCCGCAGCACCGGGATAAAATATCAAAACAGTCCATCCGCCGGATCCGCGAACCATCGCTGCGGGGCAGAATCCTGACCTCGGATCTGCGCATCCTGGCCGATAACGCGCCGGCCTACGACGCCTTTTTCTACCTTGAGGAAATGCGCCAGCCGAATCGCAATAAGACAATCAACCACATCCTGGATACCGCGGCTTATCTGGCGAAAGAAATCAAGCGGCCGGCGATTGCCAAGGAAGAACTGGTCCGCCATTTGAATGTCCGCCCCGGACTGCCGTTTCCGGCATTTAAAGATCTGACCCGCGAAGAAATGTCCATTCTGCATGAAATATCTCCCGGCGTCAAAGGGCTGGGCATCATCCCCCGCACCACCAGAGTTTATCCGGAAGGCGGCGCGGCCGCCCATATTATCGGCTTTACCCGCCCCGAAGACCCGGTAAACGCCGAAGACCGCGATGAGTATTCATATTACATTCCCGACCTGGTCGGCAAACGCGGCGTGGAAAAGACTTTCGACATTTTTGACGTTGTCGGCAACCCCGGCGTCAGGGGCATGCGCGGCATTCCCGGTTACAGCCTGGTGCAGGTGGATCATCGCGGCTATGTTTACAAAACCATGGATGAAGCCCTGAAGCCGATGGACGGCAACAATATAGTCCTGACCATCAACTGGAAAGCGCAGAAAATCGCCGATTCCTTGATGCGCGGCCATAAAGGCGCGTTTGTGCTGCTGGATGCCGGAACCGGCGCCGTTATCGCCATGGCGTCAGCTCCGGCGTTTGATCTGAGAAACTTCTCCCCGAAGATTTATCAGGAATATTACGCCAATATAAACAAAGACCCCGCCAAACCGATGCTGAACCGCGCCACCAGCGGAGTTTATACTCCAGGTTCGATCTTAAAACCGCTGGTCGCCATGGCGATCCTGAACAGCGGAGTATCCCCGAATAAACAGGTTGAATGCGATGGCGCAACCCGCATCGGCAATTCCACCATCAAATGCGCCAGCTGGCAGTCCGGCGGCCACGGACCGCTAACCATGACCGGCGCCATTGAAAATTCCTGCAATGACTATTTCATTGAAAACGGCTGCATCGCCGGGCTCGATGCCATCTCCGAAGTCCTTGAATCCGCCGGGCTCGGCAAAAGTACCGGTTTCTGCCTGCCGGATAAAAATGGGCAGATGCCGACATCTGAATTTAAAGAACGCGCCACCGGCTACAAGTGGAACAAATACGACACCGCGCTGCTTTCCATCGGCCAGGGCATCATCCTGATTACCCCGCTCCAGGCGGCAGTATATTGCGCCGCTATCGCCAACGGCGGAACCGTTTACCGCCCGTATATTCTCAAGGAAATTCGCGACCCGTTCGGCAATCTGCTCCAATTGACCCAGCCGGAAGTTAAAGGACATTTGAAAACCACTCCGAAAAATCTCGATATCATCAGAGAGGGCATGCATCTTTCGGTAAACTCTCCTCACGGCAGCGGCAAAAACGCGAAAAACGAAGCCATTGATCTCTATGGAAAAACCGGAACCGCGGAAGTCGGCCCCACTTACAACCGCCACAAGAACACCTGGTTCATCGGCTTCGGCACATATGAAGAAAAAACCTATGCCATCGCCATACTGGTTGAAAACGGCGAATCCGGCGGACGCTCCTGCGCCCCGCTGGCCGCCCGTTTCTTCACCGAATGGCTGAGAGGCAAACCGGTTGAAACCCAGATTGACACCTCGGAAGACACGTCTGACGAAACCATCCCGGACCTGGAAGATATCCGCCCTCCTCAGCCAGCGCCGAACAATACCGAAGACTCAGAAGAAGAGTAGCTGACTACGCCGGAACACTATGAAGGTTTTATGCGCCTCCGGCTGATTACAGACAAAGCCAACCTTAAGTGAGATGAAAAATATTTTCCGGAAATTTTTAATTATTTTTAAATACCCTATTGACAAAAGCGGAAAAATCAGTTACAATTAATATACAAAATAATTTTGTATAAATGGATTTTGTATAATGAGTGTAGTAAAAAATAAAAGTTGTAGATTGAGTGATGTTGCGGAAGCCTCCGGGTTATCTCTGGCGACAGTGTCACAGATACTCAATAACAAACCATGTAATTACAGTTCCGAAGAGACACGTCAACGCGTCCGGCTGATTGCAAATAAACTTGGCTACCGTACTAACTTTGGCTACCGGTTGATGCAAGGACAAAAAACCCATACGGTTGCAATCATGATAGCAGAAGATTATATAAAATCAGAGGAACATATTAGTGAATTAATTATCAGGTTGCTGAATAAATTCGATCAGCTGGACTATTCTGTATATTTCAAAGCTTTTACATATTCCTCTGAAGATAATCTGGAGAAAGTGCGGGAATTAATTTCCCGTGGTGTTGAACATTTTATTTTTCTCGGCAATCCGATAGGAGCGGTGGAGATTGAGAAAGAGATTGAAAACAATGAACGTACTGTGCTGGGATTCAACACAACAGAGCTAAAACGATATATTTGCGTTGACAGCGCCAGCGGGGTACTGGCTATCTTTCGCTTTTTCTTGAACGAAGGCCGCAATTTCCGGCTCGTGTGCCCTGTTAATGACTTAAGCATGAAAAATACGCGGATTATAGCGCTGCTGCGGTTATTTCCAGAACAGACATTTGAACAAATCGTTGAACGCTACGTATTTGTAATAGATGCGGTTGAACTTTGCAAAGTAGATCTTATTGCCGACCTTAGCGCTGTCGGCCGGGAAGGAACATCTAGAATCGTTAAGGCGCTTCCGCAGGTAAATGCGCTTTATTTTATGACTGACTATGTGGCAATTGGAGGAGCCAATTTTTTGATTATGAATGGATTCGAAGTGGGAAAGGATATGCTGGTGGCCGGCTTCAACAACGTTCCGGCAGTCAAACTTTATCCATTCCCGATTTCTTCGGTGGAACATGACCTGGATAGAATTGTTTCTTTACTGGTTGAAGAATCTCTGGTTACCACGCCCTGTCAACATATCATTGAACCTATAGTACATATAAGATACCAGGATAAAAAAAAGCACCGCTATAAAGGAGGTTGTTTATGAAAAAGATCAATGCAATGTCGAAACCAGCCGGGATCAATCGAAAACGTGGAGTTTTTACGCTCATTGAACTCCTCGTTGTGATCGCCATCATCTCGATACTTGCGGCCATGCTGCTGCCGGCACTGAACAAAGCCAGGGAAAGCGCCAGGAAGAGCGGATGCTCCAATAATCTCAAGCAGGTTTCAATGATAATGTTGCAGTATGTCAATGACTTTGATTATTTCACCCAGCCGTATGAGACAGGGGGGATACAACCCAAAGGCGCTACTCCATGGTGGGGAGATTACTGCTGGAATCACCGCCTTTACAATACTGGATACATTACTGAAAAAGCGCTGAAAGGAATCGTCCAATGTCCCGATATCAGCAAATTCTCGCGGACCAATGCGGCGGCTAATTTCAGGTGTTATTCCATGAACGGCGGAGCGCTCTACAGCGATGCTGCCGGCAACCCTGCCCTGCCTGCCGCTCAACAAAGCATTGGCGTAGCTTATTATGATGCCGCGCCGCTGGTGAATCACTGGTTGCCACGCAAGTCATCGCGCATTCGCAATTCTTCCGGAACGTATCTGCTGATTGAAAATATTAACATAACAGATACTACTAATAACGTTGGCAATTTGTGGGAGGGGTCGACTGCTGCCGCGCTAACTAATGGATCCGTAAAGTCCGTTATAAAGCCTTACAATGTGAGTCCGCATGATGATCGCGGACGCAATTACTCATTCGTGGATGGTCATGTGTTGTATATTCAAGTGAATAAAGACAAGGTGGCAAATTGGATGGTTCCGTAATTTAACCCATAAAGTTCTGTAAGATTTTAATAAAGAATCTCCTCCCGTCCATCCTATCACTGAGGCAAGCCCCGGCGCATTACGGGCGGGCCGGAGATTCAAAAACAAAAAACTATGCATTAAAGATAAAAGCCGGCCCCCGGAGGGTCGGGGAGTTTGCCCCACTAGATTTAAGTTAACCACAGGAGCAGCGATAAATGTTCAGAAAATTAATTGCCATGACGGTTATATTCGGGTTTGTTATGTCAATCCAGGTACAGTCAAATGATCGCACTGCATCCGGCCTCCGCTCAGCCACCGCATCCAGCGCTTCTCTGATTTCATGGGCAAAACGCATTCCAGCGACAGTGCCTGACGGATTTAAGGAATTACCATACATTGAGAACAACCCGCTTCCTGAATTTCTGCCTGCTGAGACAGAGCGTGGATTCATGCTTTTTTCCCGTCCGATTACCCAGCCGGTATATAAGAATTCGATCCCGTCGGGAACAGAGCGGATCAACAGTGTTTCCGCGTTTGCCACTTTAGGCGAATTTGAACCGCTGACTTTCAGTATTTATCCTTTGCGCGATATTAATAATATGAAAATAAGTGTTTCTAAGCTGTTCTGCGGCGGAAATATAATTCCTGCGGAAAATTTAGACCTAAGACTTGTCACGGAATGGCCGATGCGCTATCCTCTTTATTCCTCAAAAGATACTTTCAGACGGATGCCAGAACTGCTTGAACCGGTTACCGTCAACTCGCTTGCGAAAGGGGAATGCCAGCGTTACTGGCTTAAGGTGAAAGTTCCAGCCGACGCCCAAGCCGGGTTATATACCGGAGAAATCAACATTACCAATGATACGGTAAAAAATCCGGTTCAACTGCCGTTCAAGTTCCGGGTGCTGGGCTATGCCTTGAAAAATGATCCGTCAAAAAAATATTCCGTATATCACGATATGTACAGTTTTTTATTCTATGATGAGACCGGCAAGGCTTTGGATGAACTTATGGACAAGGAGTTTTCCGAGATGCTGAACTACGGCATTGACACCTTTCCGACAATTCCATGCAGCACGCGAAAGGGAAAAAACAATGACTTGGAAATATATGTCAAGTATCCTCAAGCCGTTGATAAAATGATCAAACTTGGCTTCAAAGGACCGGTTCCAGTTACGGGTGGAATATGGGACTTCTACAGGAAACATGTGCCGGATGGCAGGATTACCGGCAATTGGCTTATAAGTAAATCGCCTGAAAATGATGAAATTTACAACGAAATTGAACGGTCCTTCCGAAAATTCCGCCTGGAGTGCGAAGCTAAGGGATGGCCGGAACTTATCTGTTGTCCAATGGATGAAGTGGCATCCGTCAACGCTGATTTTGCGTCTAAAGTTTACTCTGCCGTCCGTCGTGCGGGGATTAAAACCTATATCACCAAAGATCCTGTATCAATAGATACAGGGCGGTATAAAGCCAATGACGCAGTTGACGTATGGTGCTCACAGCCCTTTTCCATACCGTATGAAAAAGTGGTAGCTGACAAGCGTTACCATTACTGGTCCTATCCAAATCATGTAGCAGGTGAAATTAAAGATAGAGCAACCCAGCAAAAAGGAGGCCGCATGACATATGGTTTCGGCCTGTGGCGTAGCGGGTATCAGGCATTAATCCCCTGGAATTGGAGGTGGGTGAGCTATCGTGATGACCATTTTGATTATCTGCGCGGAGCTCAATCCGGCTGCGGAAACCGTATGGATGAAAAAGGCAACTTCATTCCTGCAATTTATTGGGAATGTTTTCGCGAGGGCAGAGACGACTACCGCTATTTATATACACTGGAACAGACGACAATTGCACGGGAGAATAGCGACAATCCTGCTTGTCAGGAATTGGTAAAAGAGAGCAAGGCTCTGATCCAGCAAATCTGGGACTCTATAATTCCTCAGGAAAAGTATCTTTCCGCTAATATGTGGGCGGATGAAGAATTCAACGCAGTGCGCTGGCGCATTGCCGCCATTACGGAGAAGCTGTTGGAATTTCCTGCGACTAATCAAAAAATTGCACCGTCAGTGATGGCCGATACTGCAATAAATGTGAATAAGAAGACGGATGCCTTTGAAGACTTGGTTAAAAGCGGAACTTTTGAAAAATATGATTTAGGAGCAGACAAGTTTGCAAACTGGAAGGCCATGGATCGTGAAGTGACAATCAAAGTTGTAGATTCGACGGATTTATCCCCGAATCGTCCAATTCTTCAAGATAATATCAAAGTGGACTATAAGGTTGATGGCGCCGGCGACGGATACAAGATTGGCTGGCCCCGCATCCGGCGGGAATTCGCTTCAACAGAGGTAGTTTTGACAGACTATGACTATTTAACTTTCAATGTAAAAGTAGACTCGGACAGGAATGAAGTTGATGACGATCATACTCCGGTAATTGTTGACATAAACAGCCATGAGGGCGGAAGTGACGGGTTCAGGGGAAGCACAATCCTTGATTTGGGTGATATCCAGAGAGCATGGTTGCCGGTGCGCATCTCGATTCAGGATTTAATCAGAAACTCCGGACGGGATTTCAACGCCTGGAAACATCTCAAGTTAATACAGTTTTGTATTGCCGAAGAGAAATACAAGGATGGAACCAATATTAGATTTGAACTGGATGATATGGCATTAGTCAAAGTCAGACATCCGGTTATTGAAAATGTTGAATGCACCGGCTTTCTGCTGTTGCCGGCAGAATACCTGACGGTGAATGTAACCGGCATGGGATTAACCAATCCCCAAATAAATAAAGGTTATTTTCTGAAAGCCAGTCTGAAAAATGGAAATGGTAAAATGTTATCCGCAAAATCAACCGCGCTTGGCGGGGAAAATAAATTTGCCATGAAAGTAACCGGTATCCCGGCCGGGATCTATACGTTGCACGTTGCCGTTGCCGACAAGACAGGCCAGGAGCTGGATATTAGAACCCGCACAGTGGAAGCGATTAACGGCTTTGAATGATTTTAATTTTTACCATGAGTATACGATGTATTATGAGCGAACATTCACGGCTGCGGATGCCCGGGAATTTAATTCG
This sequence comes from Lentisphaerota bacterium, assembly GCA_037144075.1. Classification (GTDB taxonomy): domain Bacteria; phylum Verrucomicrobiota; class Lentisphaeria; order Victivallales; family Victivallaceae; genus CAIPAT01. The sequence goes on from JBAWXM010000061.1 coordinate 18,763, forward strand.
GCTTGAACGCACTTTCTGAATGCGTGATGCAGTCGCAACCGAAAGACCGTAAAAACAGGAACGGGTTGAAAATAATTTTTTTCAGCAATTAATAAAATTAAAGAGGAATGAAAAAATGAAATATCAAATCGGGAAATTATTTGTTTGGATATCTATGGTCATTTGCTTCACTACATTAATAGTCAGTCCATCGCATGCTGCAGATCAGGCATCCACCCCAAAATTTGTAAATTCTGATTCGCAATCTTAAATCAATCATAATATAACGGTGCTTTTTTCAGCGTTTGAAAGAACTTTTCATCATGCGCAAAGACAACCATTGCAT
>JBAWXM010000062.1:0-18938 GCA_037144075.1 Lentisphaerota bacterium
TTAGTCGACAGGAACTCCATCAGGGCGCTGAGAAATTCCTTGCAGTCATTCTCATATTTCTGTGATCCGAAACTTTCCATGCCCGGCTCGCCTTTTATGTCGCATGGACGACCGCCGAAAGCATCAAGCATCAATTCATCCGGGTTGGCTTTCAGCCAGGCGGGACATGGGCGCAGGTCCACGCCAACCATGATATAAGACTCGGGACGTACTCTCAGCATATTCCGGATATTCATATCCATCCGGTCAAAATATTCCTGCCGTTTAGGTTGTCCGAGACAGCGGTTATACATCATGAAATATTGCAAATCTATTCCGCTGGCTTTAGTTTGATAAAACCGTTCGAAGCCGAAAGATTTCAGATAGCGCATAAAAAATGGCAGATAGAATTTCCCGCCAATCTTAAATCCAAACTGTCCGTTGTCAAACTCAAGCGACGCTTTGGGGAATTCCTGCATAGCCGGAATTTTATCCCCGTTCCGCACATTTATTTCACCGAGTTTATTTTTGGAAAGAACGGCGCTTTCTTTTCCGTCCCGGCTTATTGCCGTGATTTTTATGTCAGTGACGCCGGGCGGGGCATAATCAGGCAGATAAATTTCTGCGCTTACCGGATATTTTTCTCCGGCGTGCCAGTTTGAACTGCGGGTTTCAGTATTCCCGATAGATGAAGCTACTTCAAAATCTCCAAGCCAGTCTGATAACGCGCCGGTTTCTTTCACATCGACCAGAAAATAATAATCTTTCTTCAGCGGCTGTCCGGCAGATGCCAGGAAGTCAATTTTTACGGAGCCGCCGCGAATATTGATTGCGGGAGCAATGGTGACATTATCAATATTAATCATTTCGCCGGATGAACCTCCCGGCGTATGCGGCAAAATCAGCGGAGGAACCGGCTGTTCCGGACCATATGCTTCAAGTTCTGATAACTCCAGTTGATTACTGGCTGCAGTTATGTCCAGCCTTAAACACCGAGTTGTTTTTACCGGAAAATCCAAACTTTTATTTCTGTTCGAAAGTTCGCCGACCGGCATCCATTTATCCCCTGCCAGAACCGATAAGACGGCCTGTTCAAGTCCGCGCCCTTGATACGAAAAACGATTTATCTGCAATGGATAACGCCAGTGTATTTCGATCCAGTGCGGAGCTTCTTTATCCATTGGACGCCAAAAGGTATTTGCCTTCCCGTCTTGCAAGTTGACATAGTAGCTGTCGGTTTTTACCGTTCTGCTATTATCGCCCCGGAATGAAGACGCCAGCAGATATGCGCCCTGCATGACAAGATTTGCTTTACTGTCCTGCTGATCTCCCGCGTGTAAACCGATGGCAAAAAATATCAGAAGTATACGCGTAATACCTTTTTTCATCATCATTTTTCCACTCTCATTTTATAGACGGACTGAAATATCAAAAACGGTAATTTACATTTCATGCATCTGCCGGAACAAAAATTACCCTGACGATTTTCTAATAAGCGGTGAAAATAGCTGCGAGCGATTGTGATATGCCGGCTTTCTGGTATAGCACATGACCGTCAAGATAGAGGATATTTAGTCCCTTGGAATGACGATTGCGCAGTACTGCGGCAGCTTGTTTGGTGTTGTTAGGAATACCGACAACCATTGACGGGGAATCAGTATAATCGAGAAAAGCGGAATCTGCAAGAATGCCTACTTGTGTTAATTTGAATTTTTTACTTATCTGTGTCAGATTAACTCCCAAGGCTCTGGTGCTCCACCCGCTGACTGTAGCATAGCAATAGCTGGTCATAGCAGCGGAACCGCCAGCATCTGCGATCTCACGGGGGGATGGACACGCATAGACTCCACTAATATAATAATATTGTCCTGGTACAGTATTATATTTTTCATTCACATAAGGCGCGAGTAAATCCGCCCATGTTTTATTTTTCCCCCAGGTGCCGGCGGCGGTATAGCAAAATGGAACATAGTCACGGTAATCATTTGCATACATGGCAATGCCGGTTCCCATCTGCTTTAAATTACTGGTACAGCCGCTTGTTCTGGCAGTTTCCCGTGCCTTGCTCAGTGCCGGCAGCAGCATGGCAGCCAAAATTGCAATAATAGCAATAACGACGAGCAATTCTATAAGTGTAAAAAACGGACCGGACGATAGTAATTCCTTTTTATTCATTTTTACAATTTCCTTTCATATTTTATGCCTATGTTCGTATTCAAAAAGTGTCACCTAATTTCAATTCAAAGGTTGGAACAATTTCATTAACCGCCTCCGTTTGTTGATTTATTTCTTGAAAAATCCATTCTGCCGCCAATTGTCCAAGCTCAAATGGCTTGGTGTCTACTGTGGCTATTTCCGGTTTTTTCATTGTTGTGTAGTTAAATCCGCCGACTCCAAGCAGACCCAGGTCTGAGCCGAGACTTAGTCCCCGCTTCTCCATTTCATCACAAACATACCGGGCAATTCCGTCAGTGACGCAGAAAATTAGCGTTTTGCGCTTGCTAGCTTTGAATTTGTCATACGCCGACATAATTTGCCCCATAATATCAAAATCCTTCGCAAAACAATTTTCAATCGGAATAGAACGAAGTTGAGTATCTCTTTTCTCAAAATCAGATAAACTCCTTTTCGCTGAATCCATTGCCGAATTAATCGTCGGATGCAAAACATAGTGATTGCATAAGATAAAATTCTTATACCCGCTCTTGACCGCCAGTTCCATGGCTTTTTTAGTACCGTCACTGAATGCTGGGACCAATGATTTTATATTCGGGTTGTTACTCTGACGAAAAACCAGAACATAAGGTATTTTCAGCTTGCCGACTATTTTTTCCAGTACGATATCAGGAATTCTCTCATCCAGAATAAGTCCGTCAACGCGTTCTGCCACCGGCAAAATAGCCTGTTCCAGTTTTGTAAGAGCCTGCGGGGACAAATTATGATTATTCAAGTCAAAACAGAAGCCGGGATAAAGCGTATCAAAGTTACGCTTCATGCATTCTTTCTGGATACCAGCGTTTATTTCATTAAAATAATTATCGTATGCCGTTGTCGGGCGATAAGGACGGATCATACAGCCGATTACCCCGTGCAGTTTACGCCGGGAATTCTTCTCCTGGCGCAAAGAAACAAAATAACCTTTACCTTTTTCGGGACTAGCGTAGTTCTCCCGACTGAGCTCTTTAAACACGCGCACTGCGGTAATCGGGCTGACTCCGTACTTTTGTGTTATATCATTAACTGACGGTATCTTGTCGCCTTCTTTCAGCTTGCCTGTATTGATGAGAGCTTTTATCTCATCCTTTATCTGTAGATAAAGCGGTATTGCTATATTTTCTGTTGTCATCTTGATACCATTTTGCTTTAAGTGTCTATATAACTATACATAATTATAGTTGATTAATTATATATTGTCAATAGGCATTTGACAAAAAGAACATTTTTTATGTATTTTTTATGTATTGGCTAGCAATGGCTTAATGAAGACTTGTTTGGGAGTTGGTAGTAAATCATATCCGGACTTTCAATATCCCGGTTAACGCTTGATGCCGCCGGCGTCATCTATAAAGCAATATTCACATTTTGATTATCACTGCTTCATTGAGCCATTACGAAAGTTTGTCCACGAATTACTTAGCGCGGCATAGCCGCAACCAAAAGGTTTAACAGGATGTGCAGGATATACAGGATAAAAGATATAAAACCAAATCAATAAAATCGTCTTAAGAAATAGCTTTAAGCACGAATTTAACTCGCCTTTTTACCGACTTTATACACGAAAGTATAGTTTTTCGGGGTCGGCCCATGCTCAAATATACCTTGCACGAATGGTAAATGATGAATAAGCTGGAACAAATAAAAAACAGCTATGCTCAACAGCTGTACAATGACTCGGAGTGTCTGTCTAAAATGAAGATCTTATCCCTTTCTATTTTTAGCCCTTTAGAACTGTTTTCTGCCGCTTTTTTCTGCTGGAAAATACACCATTCCGGTGTATATTGGGTTGAAACTTTTTTAAGACATGGAGTTTTTTATGCCGAAGGGTATTATTTTTCTTGCTGACGGAATGGCCGATATTCCGCTGGATGAGCTGGGAGGCAAAACTCCGCTGGAAGCGGTGGATACTCCGGCGATGGACGCTATTGCCGCCAGCGGCGCCAGCGGGACTTTTCTGACTCTGCCCGAAGGGCTGCCCACTTCTTCCGACGTGGCCAACATGTCGGTACTGGGTTTTTATCCGGAACAGAACTATCCCGGGCGAGGCCCGATTGAAGCCGTCAGCCAGGGAATTGAACTGGGCCCGGATGACATTGCCTGGCGCTGCAACCTGGTCACGGTCTCGCCAGGCGGTATTCTGCTGGATTACTCCGCCGGTCACATAGACAACGCGGTATCTGTCCGCATCATGGCCGATCTTCAGCAGGAGTTCGGCAGCGGCAAAGTCACCTTTTACCCGGGGGTAAGCTATCGCAACCTGCTGGTGCTGCACGGCAGCGAATTCTCTGACAAGGTTGATTATTTCAAGCCGGATTCATCTCAGGGGATGCAGCTTGAAGAGCTGCGCCTTTCGCCGCAGGCTGGCGATGCCAAAGCCGCCCGTACGGTCAATTTTCTGGAAGACCTCTTTGCCCGTACCGCCATATTTCTGGCATCTCATCCGCTTAACCGCGGCAAAACGGATCCGGCATCCCACATCTGGCCGTGGAGTCCGGGCCGGAAGCCGTTGCTGCTGCCGTTTGCGGAGCGCTATTCCGGGCGTTCCGGGGCGGTAATCAGCGCGGTTGACGTAATTAAAGGGTTGGCCAAGTGTGCAGGCATGGACGTAATTGAAGTTCCCGGCGCAACCGGGTTCATAGACACGAATTACACCGGCAAAGTCGAAGCCGCGCTGGAAGCACTGAAGACGCATGATTTCGTTTATCTGCATGTCGAGGCGATAGATGAATGTTCCCACATGGGCGACCTGACGCTGAAAATGCAGGCTATTGCTGATTTTGACGCAAAGATCGTTGCGCCGGTGATGAAGGCGCTGGAAAAGCAGCCGGTGATTTTCGCGGTGCTGCCGGATCATCCGGTGCCGATTAAACTGCGCCAGCACACTACCGAGCCGGTGCCGGTTGCTATCTGCGGGCCCGGCATTGATCCTGACGGCATCCGCCGCTTTACCGAAATTGAAGCGCGTAAAGGCCGTCTGGGACTGATGAAAGGCGACCAGTTGATGCGCGTGGTAATGAGCTTAAACCAGTGAACAGGGCGGATATGACGGACCATAAGCAAAACAGAGGCAAAAAAAGTTTTCTGGCCGCCGCGGCATTGCTTATTCTGGCGCTGTATTTCACCCGGGACGGAGTTTTCCGCCCGTTATGGTTTGATGAAGCCCTGACGGTCATGAATTTCATGGCGCTTCCCGGCCCGGCGGAAATCTATCATAACTATGTCATCCCGAACAACCACATCATCTATACAATATTGCTCAAATTCTGGTCTTACGCCTATCAGCCGGTTGTTGCATTCGACGTATATCTGCGGCTGTTTTCGCTGGTCATAACGTTTGCCGCGTTCGCAATCATGTTTTTCCGGTGGAAAAAACAGTGCGGCATCTGGCCGGTCGCGCTGGTCTGCGCCTGTTTCGCATTTTCGCTGCCGTTCGGGATTTATTCCGTTGCGGTTCGCGGATATATGCTCAGTTTTCTGCTGGTTTTAATTGCGCTGGAGTTTGCGCGCGGGTGGATTGCCGGACCGGGCTGGAAAAACGGAACCGCTTATTTCATCGTCAGCCTGCTGGCTGTCGGCACCATTCCCTCGAATATTATTGCTCTCGGAGCCGTGGTTTTATGCCTTGCGGAATTCCCGCTGAGCAACCGTAAGTTCATACTCCGCTTCGCTTTTTTAGCAATAATTCCGCTATTAGCGCTGGCGTTGTTTTATCTGCCGGTCTCCAGAGGGGTTGCCAGGATAATGGCGCTGAAGGAGGGCTGGACTGATGGAGTAGCGGCAATGACAGTACTTTACTTATCCTGGGCCATTTCATTCCTGCCAGCGCTGATTGCCGTAATTCTTGCTGCGCCACTGTCTGTTAAGCATTCGTGGAGAAGAGCTTTGATTGCAGTTCTGGTACTGGCGCTGCCGGCGCCATTTTTCCTGGTTCTTTCTCCTGCGCCGTTCCCCAGGGTCTTTTTCTCCATCTGGCCGGTGTGGATGTATTTGCTCTGCCGCGGGCTTGGCCATCTGTTTGCGCTGGCCAGATTAAAGCACTGCCGCCTTGCAGCAAAACTGCTGCCGGCCATACTTGCGGGTGCGGTTTTCACCTGCGGAATGGCGCAGCAGGAATTTAAGGAATATCTTTCGGCAAAATATGTCGGACAGCAGGCGCTGGATGATTTTTTCTATCCGTACTATATGAAAGACAGCTTTAATCCGTTTGACGCGGTAAAATCTCTTCAGGTGCAGGGGGAAGCGGAGCCGGCCGCTAAAATCTATGTCAGCTTTAATGCAGATCCGTATTCAATTGTTTTCTATGGAAAAATGCTTGGAGTTTCCCCGGATGTATGGCTTTTTGATAATCCGCGAGGGAAAGTTTTATCTATTGAAAATAATTGCCGGAGGGCAATTCTTACCGGCGCCGGAGATGAAAACGCATTTACCGGAAGGTTTAAGGATAAAATTCTTGAACCTGCATCTGCCGGGAAAAATTTCCAGCGGATTTATTCGGTCGGGGCTAACGCCAACAATGCCAGGCCTTAATGAAAAATTATCCTTACCGCGATTATAACTGCTATAAGCACGATTACAAGAATAGTTATTACAGTCATTTTCTTGCGGCGCTTTTCACTCCGCAGTTTATTCATATTGCCCTGCTTCAACTGGCCAAGCACAGTTTTCATGGAGGACAGCGTTGACCTGACCGTATTCCTGACCTTGCTCTCCCGTTTCGCTATCGCGCTCTTCGGGATCTGGTTCATCACATTTCTTACTCTCAATTCTGTAAGGTCTTTATTCGCCATTTTCCACTTCTTTCCCAATATCAATACATCTTTTATACGACAAGCTTGAAATATGAATGTTCTTCATATTCAATGCCATATCGGTAATATAACCCGGAATTGGACTAAATGCAATAAAATAGCGATTCGAGCAGAAAGGACATTGATTCAGTATTGTAGTACGCGTTCTATTCTGCTGCCGGACGTGACGGAGCAGGCTGCGAAGACGGAGAAACGGTCTTGAGCTGCGGATTAAGCCAATGGGTAAACTGATCCATTGCAACATCGTTTGTGAAAAATTCAAATTTCAGCAGATACCGCTTGTTTTTCATGTCCGGCGGCAAGTTCAGCTTGACCGACCCCGGCTTCAGCGGTGAAATTCCGGCAAATTCCTTATTTTTATTCATAATCATCTTGCCTTCAGGGGAATTCAGGGTCAGATCAAGAGAAATGCCGTCCATGTCTTTGGACGGCAGATAATCAATAATCACTTCGGATGAATCTTTCACCTCCACATTTCTTATGGAGTAGATTCCGGCGTCAGTTACTTTAGACACCGATTCCAGCCCTTTTCCAAAAAGGAGAGTCCACTCCCACTCGACTCGCTGTTCCGGCGATACCTCAATTTTGATGGTCGGCTCAATACCGAAGCAGTCATTGTCCTTCCAGAAAGCAATCTTGGAGACAGGGCTTTTGGTCAGGATTGCGAAAACGCCGTTTTCACCGATGCTGCCAGCTGAAACCCAGCGTTCCGCTTTGGAAAACCGGTCTTCGTTATACTCGGTATATTTCATCATTTTACTGATTGGAATCGGATCGGAGTTAATGGAAACGATTTTTTTGTCCCCGACGTTGAATGATCTTTTAATCGGAATGGATATCCAGGATTTCGGCGTCAGCGCTTCATAGCTGATATTAAAGAACGGGCGCGGAGTGACTGTGGTAGTTAAAATCTCCTTGCTGTTGTTAAACAATATTCCCCTGATGGTTATTTTTGAGGTATCGCTGAACTTGGTATCTATGCGTAACTTGTAGGATCTTTCTTTTGAAACCTGTACATCCTGAGAGAAAGACACGATGACCTCGGTGTCGTTGTCTTTTTTCTCCATGCTGCTCTGCCACGGCTGCGACGCGGCGGCAGGGGCAGGAGGCTCGGCAGACTCTTTTGGAGATTCTGCCGGGGGTTCTTTCGCCGCGCCTGGCTCCTCGGTCCTGGCTGCCTGGTCGGGCGAAGTGAAGACTATCGCACCCAGAACCTGGGTAAGACCGAATTTAACGCCGTTTTCGCTGGCGAGGAATCCTTTCTCGCTGCCGGAAGGAACGATCTCTTTAAACCATCCGCCTCTGGATACGCCGGGAGCGGACAGATCCAGTGATTTAGCCCCTGGATTTATCAGAACGGCGGTATAATATTTGTTGGCAATCACATAGTCCGGGCTGCCGTCTTTGTCAATATCAGAGGTTTGAATCGTCACCGCGGCGGCCTGTACGGCAGCTAAAAGCCAGGACATGGCAAACAGATAAAACTTTAAATCAATATACATCAGTTTTTTCATAAGGCCGTTTTCCATATTTAAAGTCCGTAAAATCATAGCAGTATTCAGGTGTCTCTCAATATTCATATCACCATTATTATATTTTAGCACAAAAAATGAAATGATGCTCACTTATTTTTGTGAAAAATGCATATTTAATTAAAAAAATGTTAAAATTAGTGATTCAGCCGGTATAATCCTCGTGATATGACACATTCCAGTGCTGATATTTTACATCTATAAGGTTGAGATTTTAAAGAAATTAATTCTACGTTTCGTGAATTTCCGGTTTTGCTGCTTCCGGGATGGCAGCGGCCAGCATCTCCAGCTCGGCGTCATTCAGTATGCCGTCTGTCCAGGACAAGGTGATGTTCAGTTTTGCGCCGCGCCGGTTCATAAAAATGCCCAGACCGGGCGCGGGGGGGATACGCGGTACATGGTAGAGCTCTTTGAGTGCTTCGCCAAGCAGGGTGGCGGAGTTAAATTCCATCTGGCTGAGCAGCGCGATCGCGGCGGTACCGGATGTGGCAGGCTTTCGCGAAAATTTTGCTATGAGCGGCAGCGGCAGCGGACGACAAAGCAGGCAGGCTTTAGTCAGGCTGTGCGGCATCTTTGTTTTCATGTAGGTGTAGAATAGTCCGATCTGCTGTTTCAGACGCTCTTCGTGTGTACTGGCTGACGATGAAAACATCGGCATGAGCGACCAGCGGTTGAAAAACAGTTCATCGCGGCGTCCCTGCCGCAGGCTGACGGTCATCGGGCATACGCATATGGAACTGGATTCGCCGCGTTTGCTGAAAATGCGATGCAACGCTTCCTGAATCGTCGCTACCAGATATGGAGTCAGCATCATCGGACCGGCTTCTGCATCGGCGCGTTTCGCCATAGCGGCGAATCCGGCTTCGTCGAGCTGAATGAGCGCGTAACGGTTAAAGCCGCCGGGCTGGCGGCTGAGTACAGACGGGGTTCCCTGCTCCTTGACGGCCAGCATCGCGCGGTTGACGGTGCGGCCGCAGGAAAACTGCTGATGCCATTCATTGAGCCACGGCCCCTCCGGTTTTATGAAGCCGGATGCGTCCGGTTCCGCGCCGTTCCACAGGTCGTTCAGTACATTGATAAGCTGCTCTCCGCCTGCCGCGTCAAACAGACAGTGGTCAAAATTGAGCGCCAGCCGGGAAGAACCGTCCGGCAATATCAGCAGCGTGGCTGCGAGTCTCGGCATATCACCCTTAAACGGGGTATTGAGAAAGTCCGTCAAATACTGATGGCAATCCAGTTCATTTAATCGAACGACGGTTAAAATATCCTTTGGAACAACCTTGCGCGGGGCCTGCCAGCAGGGGGCGAGATTAAGCCAGTTGCGCCGGAGTTTTCCGGACAGCAGTGGAAATATATCCTGGAGTTTTAGCAGACATCCGCGAAGTTTGTCCGGATCCGGAGTTCCGGCGAGATGCGAGATAATCAGAAACTGATAATCGCCGCCGGGCGCAGCCTGACAGTTGTATTGCATGCCCTGAACAATCCAGTCAATCCCGTTCAGGTAGAATCTGCGCGGATTATTCTGCCGGATAGTCATATTGCCTGTTCTATCCTGAGGGCAAACTTCTTCAAGCTGCTCAAATCAGCGCCGGTAATTCCCGCCTGGATCAACTGCACTCCAAATTTATTCTCAATCGCGATGAGCAGTTCCACAAACGCCATTGAATTGATCCCCAGCTCGTCCAGCGAAGCGTTTTCATTAACATCGGACTCGTTCAGGCGCAATATCATGGCGACTTCATGCTTTAAAAAAGCCTGTATCTCCGCAGTTTTCGACATTATTTATTCTCCTGCTTTCCAGCTTTATTCTTTATCTTCCGCTTTATGATTCCTGACTTCCATGCTTTTCAATAAGGTATGCTATGCCGTTAATATTTACAAGCTGCCCGTTGTGCGGTTTGAGAGCGGCGGTTATCACACGCAGTGAATCGGGCAGAGTTGTCTCCAGTACAGCGGGGTACGCAGCAGCTTCACATTTTTCAGAAGAACTGGACATGGATATTTGCATGCGTGTGTTTGTGCTTAATGCCCGATTGCCCAGCAGCAGGCAGGCCGCCTGACATTGCGCTTTGCTGTCGGCAAACACCGCAGTATCGGGAGAAAGTGTTGCCGTAAAATTCTTCCCGTAATTGACGAGGACTTCGGAAAGCGGCGAACATGATTCAATTTGCAGCAGCAGCACATTGTCGCATGTGCCCTGCTCAAGCCAGCACCGGGCAAGCATCAGTCCGCTGACAAATCCTGCTTCAAAGTTGATCGAAGTAATCGCCGGGCCGTAAATACTGAACAGCTTGGCGATATATGATGCGGCGGCGTTATGACTGGAATGAGCAAATTTAATCGGCGAACCCTGATCAACACCATAGTCAATCAGGTCGTCTATGAATTCCGAAGTAGTATTCTGGTCTCCAACCATTGAGGTGACAATAATGCCCGTTTCCGCCAGGCTTTCTCCGGCGAGTCCGGAATCGTGCAGCGCTTCCATGGCGGCTCTGACCCCGGCGGTAATAAACGCGCCGCACCCCCTGAGCTGTTTTTTCAATCCATCATCCGACGGATTATTGACCGGCAGGTTGATTCCGGCGGCTGCGGCCAGCTCCTGCATCATGGAACCGCTGCTGGAACAGAATCCCAATCCGTTTATCAGTATCATTGTTCCGCCCCGCCTTCGTATTTCAGGATTAACGCGCTGTTGCATCCGCCAAACGCTAGCGAAGTGGACAACGCGTATTTGGCCGCCACTTTCATGGACGCCGCCGGGGGGAACGGAATTTCCGGATCGCGGCGCTGATATCTGCAACTGCCGGGAATCTGCTGTTTGCGCAGCATCAGCGCGGTAATAACCGCCTCAATCGCCCCTGCCGCCCCGAGCGTATGCCCGGTCTTGCCTTTGGTCGAGAAATATGGGCATTTGCCGCCGAAAATTCTGGCGAATGCGCGGCCTTCAGCCAGGTCGTTGTGAATTGTGCCAGTACCGTGAGCATTGATAAAACTGATATCTCCGGTTTGCAGGCCGGCGCAATGCAGCGCTTTTCTGATCGCGCGTTCGATGCCGGCTCCATCCGGGTCGGGCTGCGTAATATGTCTGCCATCGCCTGCTGCTGCATAAGCCTCGACACACATCCCGGAAACCCGCTTCCGCCGGGCCGCCGACTCCGCGGTTTCCAGTATCAGCACCGCCGCGCCCTCGCCAAGATTCAAGCCGTCGCGGTCACGATCGAACGGACGGCACAGATGTTGTGACGTGACTCCCAGCGAATAGAATCCTGCCCCGGAGACGCTGTGCAGCTCATCGGCGCCGCCGGCGATGACGATATCGCAGAGGCCGGCATTCAACCATGCCATCGCAGCGCCAATAGCGTCTGTTCCTGATGCGCAGGCATTGTTTACTGTCATGGCGGGTCCGTTCAGCGCAAGGCGCTTTTTGACATATTCCGCGGGGTTGCCGGAGAAAAATCTTTTAAGTGATTCTTCATCCAGGACGTGATTGCGAAGTTTACGATGAAAATCCATGTCGTTGAGAAAACTCGCGGAAGTGGCGCCGACACAAACTCCGATCCTTGATGAATCGCGGATTTCATTCAGGCCGGCATCATTCAGCGCTTCACCAAGCGCCTGTGCCAGCAGATCAATAGAGCGATGCCGCCTGCCACTGGAGTCGTAATCCGGACACAGCGGTGCCTTGAAGACGATCTGGCCGGTTTCGGATAATCCGGTCAATCCGGGCGCGTCATCGCCCTGCAGCCCGTCCAGGGTGAATGCACAATTTATTCCTGCCGGGGAAATGCATCCCATGCCTGTAATGCAAACGCTCATTCAGCGGTAGTGTCCTGTAAATTGATTTCATTAACTCATGGATAACATGCATTGAATAATATACGGCGTCGCCGCATGGAATCAAGCGCTGTCAGGAGCGCGTTTAACGCTTCCATACGTCGCTGAAAATGAAGCATTGTTCCGGATATTCGCAAATAACTTCTTCAAGCGATCTGACATATTGCTGGACCAGAGGCTGAACAGATTCCGCTACTGCCTGTCCGCGTTCCAGCACAGGATAGACCGGATCATCGCACCGGACATGATAGCCGCGATCACGGTGTTTGCAGACAAAGAATGGAATGACCGCGCTTGAAGTTTTCGCGGCAATAATCCAGGCTGAATATGGGAAACCGGCGGTTTCGCCAAGAAACTGGACACCGACGGTATCGGCGCCGTAAGCCCGGTCACCCATCAGACAGACCACCTCGCCGGCGCAAAGCGCGGAAGCGATCTCAACGCAGCCGTGGTCGGGGCCGTCCGTAAAAATATAGGCGATATTGCCTGCGGCGCTGTTGATCTTAAGATGCGTCTTGACGGCAGGATTCGTTTCCGGACTCATGACGATATTGATCCGGCAACCCAGTTTTTTCAACCCTTCCGACGCCAGCTGCCAGTTGCCGAAATGTGCGCCAAGCAGAACAACCCCGGTCGCGTGCTGCTCAGCCAGGCCGGCAAAGGTTTCATACCCGGTCGAAGCAGGATCAAATGAGATCAGTCCGTCATTAAATGCCGCCCGGTCCAGCAGTATCCACGCCTGGTTGACAAAAATACGATAAATGAATGCCATGTGTTTAAAGAAGCCTGCGTCCGGCTTGAGGCGGCGCACATAAGGCATGGCGCGTTTAATTGCTCCCCAGTCAAAAAGCAGATAATAAACGCAGATAACCGCCGCCATGCGCCTGGCGTGTTTCAGTCCGGCAGTCCGGAGCACAAAATGAAAAAATATGAACCCGAAATTATTGCCCCGCTTAACATTCATTTTCTCCTGCTCAGCCATGCCTGCACCTCCGGATCAGCAGCGCGGCGACATAGACGATCAGCGCAGTCAGCAGCGACAGCGGGATAACGAGCACCGCCGCGCCGATCCACCATTCGATAATGCGCGAACCGAGCTGTTTGCAGACGGTGTCGAATGTTATCTCCGTCAGCCAGCAGCCGTGGCGGATGAAGTAGCCGGTTTCGATGCAGAGCAGCGGCACCAGCGGCGGCATAAAAAAATGCTGGATGTTGACGGCCATTATTTTATTAAGATGCAGCCGCACCGCGGCATAGAGGATCGCCGCCGTATGAAATCCCGGCAGCGGCAGCGTGGAACAGAATGCTCCGACTCCGGCGGCGGCGGCCAGACCTCCCGGCGTGGTGTTTTCTACCAGCAGTTCGCGCAGCGCAAGCAGGGGATGCCGGAGAAAATGCTTCAATGGATTGTCTTCATCCGCAGTCCTGATCAGTTTTTTGTGCGGAAATGGCAGTATTCTCAGTCCGACCAGATGTATGTTGATCAGCGTAATGCGTAAATTGTCGAGAAACGGCCGGAAGGAGGAGATGCGATCCGCCGGATTTTCAGGATACCAGACGCGGACCGGCACGTTTTTTAGCGCAATTCCAGCCCAGGCCGCTTTGGTCAGCGCTTCTATCTCAAAGTTGTAGTGCGAGGAGAGAAAATGCAGTTGTGAAATATATTTTACCGGATAAGCCCGGAAGCCGGATTGAGCGTCATGCACTTTGCAGCCAGTCTCCACCATAATCCAGAAGTTGGAGAAACTGCGACCGAAATTGCTGCTGCCGGGAATGTGCCGCCCTGAAAAGTCCCGCACTCCGATGACAATGGAATAGTCGTCTTCAGCCAGCGCCGGAAGAAAGTTTGCAACGTCCTCCGGATAATGCTGCCCGTCGCCGTCAATCGTGATCATATAGGTGACATTGCGCTCGTTGAGGTATTTCAGCGCGGTTAGAATCGCCCGGCCTTTTCCCATATTGCATTCATGCGCAAGCACCGTGATGCCGGTCAGCCCGGACAAAGCTTCCGTCACATTGCAGTCATTGCTGCCATCGTCAATGACCAGCACCCCGTCAAGCGCCTGTTTCATAGTCCGCTCCGCGACATCGCGGATTGTTGCTGCATTATTATATACGGGAATTACGGCCCATACAGAATTTGCGCTGTTCATTTTGCATCCTTCCCGGCCTGAAGTTTCCGGTAGAGCCGCAGTTGATCACTTTTGACATGAGGAGGAAATACCGCATGTTTGACGTTTTTAAATCCGGCCGCCAGTGTGTTGTACATCTGCTTCTCCGGCGTCGCCGGGGAAAAGTAGAAAGTCGGATAGAGTAAATTATGGACGTCTGAGATGACGCCTTCGCGTCTGGCGATGGCTTCAATCGGAGTGTAGGGCAGAATACGGATTCCCATAAAAATAAAAGCCGGCGACGACTCAAGCCTGCTGATATTAGCAATGCCTTCAAGCAGCGTCGCTTCCGTTTCATTGGGGCCGCCGGCGATATATGAACATGACGCCTGGATGCCCTGTCCCAGAAATGCTGCGCATGATTTTTCGACAGTCGCGAAGTCATAATCCTTGCCGAGCCCGGCCAGCGTGGCATCAGTCATGCCGTCAGCGCCGAGCTCCGCAGTCCTGATGCCGGAACGCCGCATCAGCGCGATGCTCCCGCGGTCGAAATCAGCCGGGGTGAAAAATGCGCTCCAGGGGATTGAAATCCCGCGGACGGCCAACGCTTCAAGCAGTTCAAGATAGCTGCCGCCAGGATCGTTGAAGATCGAGTCGGTGAAGTAGAACATTGAAGGATGGAATTTATCCCGCAGAAAGATCATTTCTTCCACAATTTCAGCGCATGAGCGCTGACGGCAGCGCTTTCCTTCAAGCAGCGGGTAGGAACAATAAACGCAATGGTGCGGACAGCCGCGTTTGGTCTGGACTGGCAGTATGCCGGTTTCGCGCAGATAGTACTCAACAATATCATCGTCGTAAGCGGCGCCGCTGAATACGGCGGGAAAATCTTTGGCATAGAGCAAACGGCTGACTACGTTTCCGTTTGCAACTGCATCTGCCAATGCGATAACCGCAGATTCCCCGGCTCCGGCGATGCCGTAATCGGCTCCAGCATAGTCAAGGACGGCCTCCGGCATCAGGGAGAACCCGGCTCCGCCAAGAAATATTTTCGCCTGCGTGGAACTGCGGATAAGCTGTATCGTCTGGACAACGCCGTCCAGAAAGAAACAGGGGTTCAGGCTGTTGACATTATCTATATTCCTGACGCTGATTCCGACTAGCTGAGGGTCGAAGTCCGCAACGACTTTTTGCAATGAAACAGCGGCAGCGCCGGAGGCAAGCAGGTCAAAATGTTTTACGTCATGTTTTCTTTGTCTCAGGACATTGGCGATAACTCCGGCGCCGAGCGGAAAGACTGCATAGGGATCAGCCGAAAGGTTATTTGAGATCAGCAGTATTCGCATTGGCTTTCTCCTTCGACTGTTGACGGGCAGATTCAAAAATTGCTTCCGGCTCGGCTTGCGCGGTCCGGCACAAGGCCGCGCTTCCGCCTGCGGATAACGTCAGACAGATCATGGCAGCCCCGCGGCGGTATGCCAGGAGCATAATTTCAGCATCGCCTCGCGAGATAAAATCTTCAGCGGCATTCAGCAGTCCCCCCCATATATTGTCTTCGTCGCGAATGTACAGCAGAGGCCCGCGCAGACCGAGACAGACGGATGCGTCAACGGCGGCGCTGGTCGGCAGCGTATGTACGAACAAGCTGGAACGACCAAGATATCTTCCCCCTTTTACATAATCATCAAAGTACGCAGCCTGGTCAGATTCGTGTTCAAAATCATCAGCAACCAGCAGCCCGGCAGTCTGTTCCGGAATGAATTTAATCCTGCTGTCCCGCAATGCCAGCCCGGCGCCAAGAGTGAATAGCTGCGCATCAGACGAAAATCTTCTGAAATATGACCAGTTGCCATTTTCCCAGCCGGCGCCGGAAAGTTTCTCTTTTAGTTCGCCGGGGTTATTAAAGCTGTAACGAACTTCACTGAGCAGCGATTCGCATTCAGATGTGCGGATAATGCTTCCACCGGTTATTTGTAGATGATCCATAAACATTCAATTCGTTGTTATGTGCCTGCGTAAACAGTCGAACCGTAAAATAGTCTGATTAGCTCGACATTTCAAGATTGAATTTCCGGTTGCAAATCTATTGGATAAAAATTACGCTTTCCGGCTTGCCGCCGGCAACCTGCCGGAAATGCATAGAATGAGTCGTTCTTCGAAAAAACTATTGACAAAGGCAAGACTTGGCGTTAAAGTATTTAAAACGTTTTAAGGATTGCGCTAATGAGTGTGACCATTAAAGAACTGGCGCGGCAATTGAATGTTTCGCCGGCAACTGTCAGCCTGGCACTTAACGACGACTGCCGGGTTGCAGAAAATACCAGCGCGAAGATCAAAGCACTGGCCGATAAACTTGATTATGTGCCGAATAACTTCGGGCGCGGACTGCAATCGCGGAAAAGCTGTCTTGCCGGATATCTTGCCGGTTCAGTTACCGGTTCTTTTTTTGATCTGATCATGCATGGCATCGGCGAAACTGCCGCCGCCGCGGATTACGGCTTGCTGACCGGAATTACCCGCGCTTCGGAAAAGATAGATTCGCAGATAAAAATTTTTATCGAAAAAAATGTGGACGGCATCATCCTTTCTTCAACCTACAGTAATCATGCCAAACAATTTGAAAAGGTCGAACGGCGTAAAATACCAATGGTGTTCTGTTCGACCCGGGACAGCGGCAGGCATCCATTCGTGATCACCGATAATTTCAAGGGCGGACAGCTCGCCGCCAGCCATCTTATCAGTCTCGGACACCGGCAGCTGGCGTGTTGCAGCATAGAAAAGGACCGGCTGGCAGGGAATCTGGATGCGGTTCACAGGCATAGTCTGCCGGAGCCGGCTTTGTTTCAGAAAGGAGAAGATCTGGTCTCTATCATGAAAACTAATCCTTTAATCACCGGAATAACGGCTTACTCAGATGCTCAGTCCATTGAGGTAAAACACATCATAGAGAGTCTCGGTTTGCGTATTCCGGACGATGTTTCCATTGTCGGTTTTGATGACATGTGGTTCTCGGAGATTCAGGAACTGCGATTTACCACGATTGCACAGCCTAAAAAGGAAATCGGCCAGACGGCAATGCAAATGCTGCTGGAGCTTATCGGCGGCAAAGCTGTAACAAGCAGATTCATGGAACCTGAACTGGTGGTGAGAAAAAGTACCGCGCCACCGGCAAGAAAATAATTTTGACCGATAATCAAAATCTGGGATTATAAAACAGTTGTTATTTAAAACGTTTTAAAAAGACATATAAACAGGCTGCGGCCTTAAAACAGGAGATTGAAAATGAGTTTAAGAGCAGGCATCATCGGTTGCGGCGGAATCGCCAACGCTCACGCGGACGGTTACAAAAGCAACAACATTCAGGTTACCGCTGTCACGGACATCTGCAATGAGGCGGCGGCGAAACTGGCGGAAATTACCGGTGCCAAGATATTCAAGGACGCGGACAGCCTGATAAAGTCCGGAGCTGTGGATATGGTCAGCATCTGCACTCCGCCGGTCGCGCACGAAGAGCCGGCAATACTGGCATTGCAGCACAACATTCACGTGCTGATGGAAAAGCCCCAGGCGCACATATTGGAAGCCGCGCAGAATATCGCTGATGCCGACTCCAAGTCCAAAGCTCTGTTCATGATCGCATTCCGGCACCGTTTTCTACCGGCAATTATGAAGATGAAAGAAATCATCAAGTCCGGCGAAATCGGCAATGTCGTATTCTTCCAGAATATTTTCTGCGGCCCGGCGTTTTACATGAAAGACAAGTGGTTCAGCAAAAAAGCCATTTCCGGCGGCGGCTGCATGCTTGACACCAGCAGCCACTCTGTCGATCTGTTTCGTTTTCTGATCGGCGAAGCGACATCGCAGCACGGCTTGATGAACAAAAATTTCGCCGGCACCGATGTCGAGGATGCCAGCGTTATCACGCTCAAGGCGGAAAACGGCGCAATCGGCTCGCTGATTGCAACCTGGGTCGCCGGTGTCGGCACTGCCGAAATTATTGTCATGGGCGATAAAGGCATGGTCAAGTATGACTATACCAAGCCGGAAGTTATCAATATCAGAAAAACCGCCGATAAGGAATTTACCGCCGAGCCGGTCAAACCCAGTAACGGATTTGCCGAAGAGATCGCCCACTTTGTCAGCGCGATAGAAGGCAAAACCACGCTTACATGTACCGCGCAGGACGGCGTGAGATGCATTGAAATCATCAATTCAGTTTATCAGGAAAATAAAGCTTAAGGATTTGCTGAAATAATGAAATGAATTCGCGCCGTCGCCAACGCGCCAAGAACGAATCTTGAAGCCGCAATATTCATTTTCGGACCGGCGACGCTCGTAATGCAGCTTAAGCCAGGCGCATGGTCATCCCGCTGGGCAATGCTTTTTTCGTGCAGTCGCTTAATGTATACTCTGCGCGGCTGAAAATTTAAGAATAGACGAGCAGGATTGTGGATTGG
>JBAWXM010000063.1:0-18840 GCA_037144075.1 Lentisphaerota bacterium
AATCCGGCAAAATTAAATGCTCAAAATCCGGCCAATCCTCGTGCGCGTTGACATTGGTATTATGAGCCGCAAAGTATTGAGGGGCGCAAGCCATGATAATAAGGCGGAATTAAAAGAATCAATTGAGAAATTCATTGAGGGTTATTCTATGAATCCAAAACCATTCAAATGGCGCAAGCGCGAAGTGAAGGGGGCGCAAATCAGAGATACTATCTCAAACTTACGCAATTAAACACTAGTAAGGATTGCGGATTCCGTCTTTGCCGGGATAGGCTGGACGAGGCTGGCGCTACCAGGGTAGCGACCGTACAGCACGCATCCGGCATGGCGGAAGCGCAACCGCTTCGCGGCAAGGCCCTTTTGTACTACTACCCGTCATTTTCTTGTTCTTTTAGAAAGATTTTCCATTTCTTCTGTTGGATATTCTCCCGTCCGGCGGGATATCGCTTTGTTGGACGGGATATTGGATATTGAAAATCGGCTGTTATGTTGGATATTGGATATTCCGTGTTGGATATTGGATATTGAGTTTGGTTGCGGCTATGCCGCTCCGTGTCCTGTGGTGAAAACAGGCTGTTCTTTGTGCCTTGCTAACTCTCAGGTTAGTCCGGCGCAGCCGGTTAAGTTCATTAGCGCTGAACAGCCCTTGTGGATATCAGGACTTTTACCGGATCATGCCGCCGATGATCTCTTTGACAGACTTGCAGCCCTGCCGCTCAAGATAAGCATTGATGCCGTCAATTACTTTCAACGGCGCATACGGGTCGGCGAAGATCGCGGTGCCGACTGCCACTGCGGAAGCGCCGGCCAGCATGAATTCCACGGCATCGTCGCCATCCATAATGCCGCCCATCCCGATAACCGGAATCCTGACGGCTTTTGAAACTTCGTAAACCATGCGGATGGCGACCGGCTTGACTGCCGGACCGCTGAGGCCGCCGGTAAGATTGGCGATTTTCGGACGGCGTGTATTGATATTTATTGCCATGCCGGTAATGGTATTGATCAGGGAAACCATATCTGTTCCGGCATCGGCTGCCGCCCGGGCAAAATCGGCGATCTTCGTAACATTCGGACTGAGTTTGGTAATCAGCGGCAGGCTGGTAACCTCGCGCACTTTCGCGACGACCTGATGCGCCAGATTTAAATCGGTGCCGAACGCCACGCCGCCCTCTTTGATGTTAGGACAGGAAATATTTATCTCAAGCGCGGCGATGCCGTCCTTTTCCGCTTCCAGTCTGGCGGCTACATCGCGGTATTCCTCAATGCTCTTCCCCCAGATATTTACGATTACCACCGCGCCGGATTTGCGCAGGAAAGGCATGTATTCGTCGCCGTGGAGGAACTTTTCCACGCCAGGACCCTGCAACCCGATGGCATTAAGCATGCCGCCATGAGTTTCCGCCACGCGCGGCGTTGGATTGCCGTGGCTGGGCTTCATCGCAATACCCTTGACCACCACCGCGCCAAGCCTTCTCAAGTCAAAATAATCTTTATATTCAAAACCGTACCCGAAAGTTCCGGACGCGGTCATGACCGGATTTTTCAGCGTTAACTTTCCCAGATCAACCGTTAAATCGGCCATTTTTACTCTCCATCCGTATAAACATCTTCAGCCGCGAAAACCGGCCCCTCTTTGCAAGTCCTGGCATAACGCCAGCCGTCTTCATTGTCGGCCTTGATCTTCACCACGCAGGCAAAACACGCGCCGACGCCGCAGCACATCAAGTGGTCCAGACTTACTTCCCCGTCGCCGAAACCGTTTTGCTGCAGCATTTTAGACAGCGCCATCAGCATCGGCGCCGGGCCGCAGCCGTAAAACCGTATTTTCTGTCCGGTCTTTTCCGGCAGCAGCGGGGATATCAACTCCGTCACCAGTCCTTTATGTCCCTGCGAACCGTCCTGAGTCGCAATACGCACATCAAAGCCGGCGGCGGCGAATTTCTCCGTCAGGATCAAATCCGCCTCGCTTCTGGCGCCGAGCAGCAGCAGACCTTTAACAGGGGAGCGCTTCGCCAGCAGATAGGTTGCCGCGGAACCGTAACCCCCGGCCACAATCACCGGCAGCTCATTTTTGCGAGGCAGGGAAAACGGCTTGCCCAGCGGCCCCATCAGGTCGCAGACCGTTCCAGCCGGAAGTCCGGCGAGCACTTCGGTGCCTTCTCCCACCACTTTATAGATAACGGTAAGGATGCCGTTGTCATTGACGTCGCTGATGCTGAACGGGCGCCGCAGAATGCGATCCCGCAGGTTGGCGATTTTCACATGGACAAACTGCCCCGGCTGCGTTTCAGCGCAAATTTCCGGCGCATAAAACTCCACCTTGTAATAACTGTCTTTTAGTATCGTATTGCTGACTATTTCGCCTGTTATCATTATTTATTCCCTGTATAATAATTCAACATCTTCTATTTTACCCCCTGAATTTTTTTTCTCAAATCCAGCAGTAAAAATCTGTCCGGAAAATTCATTTCAGCCATTTGGGACAATTTGTACCGGGACTAACCACGAAAGCACAAAGGCAATATTTTTAAGGTTGCTTTTTATGGATTAAAGCTTTTCTTCAATAGCGTCATGGTGAAATCCGGCTTGCTATTTTTTATAACATAAAGCCGGGTCAGATGATACTCCAGAGGCTGACAAGCCGCTACTCCCTGGTTTTTGTCCTCTATTTTCGTGTTTTTTGTGGTTATATGGATATTTAAATGTTGCTTTGGACCAATTTAAAACGCGAAATTATTTTTAAATGGACTTGAATTAATCCGGAAATATTGCTCTTTTTAGGAGTTGCAGTTTATAATGCATTAAATAAGTCAGGAGCATTGACAATTATGTATATCGGCAGAATCGTCGCCATCGGCATGACCCCGCAGGGGAATGCCGCAGCCATGTATCGCGTATCGTCCAGGTCGTTTCCGAACCGCGAAGCGGTGAAGAAAGGCGAAACAGTCTCCATCATGCCGCGCGCCGGCTTTGAAGGCGACCTGAAAAAGAGCCCGTACATTGCCTATAACTGCGTCCGCATCGCCGGCGAATACGCCGTGGTCAGCAACGGTTCCCATACCGACCCCATTGCGGAAAAGATCGCTTCCGGCATGTCGCCGCGCGATGCCATTTCGCTGGGGCTGCTGGCGATGGACTTTGAAAAGGACGACTACAGCACGCCGCGGATTATTGCCGTGGTCAGCCGCCTGTCTCCCGTTGGTTTCCTCGGCGTCATCCGGAAGGATGCGCTGCTGGTCAGGGAGTTTGCGCTGGAAGCCGGGAAAGCCTGGTATGTTTCCACTTATGAAAAGAATGCCCCGTGCAAATGTCAGGTGGACGCCGGATTTAATGCGGATAGCGCCGCCGCAGCCTGTGATTATGTCATCAAAGGCGGTGTTTTCGCGGATTTCGAACTTCCCGTGACTTCCGCCGCGGCAGTTGCCGCCGTCGGAAGTTTTGAAATCGCCACTGCGGTGGTTTGAGGAAGAGAGAAGTCAGGAGACAGAATGGGACAGGGAACAGGAATAAAAAACTGAATATCCAATATCCAACACGGAATATCCAATAGACGAAGGAAAGACAAGGGAACTGGGAACAAGGATAAAACTGAATATCCAATATCCAACACGGAATGTCCAACAGACGAAGGGAAGACAAGGGACTGGGAACAAGGATAAAACTGAATATCCAATATCCAACACGGAATATCCAACAGACGAAGTAAAGACAAGGGAACAGAAGATAACAGTAAATAATGACCGGTGAGTGGCAAATCGTCGGTTGTGATTGGTAATTAGCTAATCACTTATCACCATTCACTATTTACGATTAGGTTTTCTCTGTGTCTTGCTAACTCTCGGGTTAGTACCGCAACTGCGGGATGTCTCTGTGGTTAAAAGACGTTTCAAAAGTTTTTACTTCTGTCTTCGTGATTTAAGTTTTTCATTCTGACTCCTGACTTCATACTCCTGACTTCCGGATTCAAATTTTTTTAGGATTTAATAATATGAGCAATATGGATAAAATACTCCGGGAACTGAATCCGGAACAGCGTAAAGCGGTGGAAACGATTGACGGCCCGGTGCTAGTGCTGGCCGGCGCCGGAACCGGCAAGACGCGCGTCATCACTTACCGCATCGCCTATATGCTGGCGAAAGGCATTCCACCGGAAAGCATTCTGGGGCTTACCTTTACGAACAAGGCGGCGAAAGAGATGAAAGAACGTCTGGCCGCGCTGGTCTCGCCGGAGAAGGCGCAGAAAGTCACCCTCGGAACGTTTCATTCTTTCTGCGTCAGGATGTTGCGCAAGGAAATCCGGGCGCTGAACTATCTGCCGAATTTCACCATTGCGGACGAAAGCGACCAGTCCGGGATCATCAAGCAGGCCGCCGCAGTGCTCGGCTATGTCAAAGGCGATGCGCCGGTGCCGGAAATCAGTGCCTACATCAGCGCGCAGAAAAACCGTCTGATTGACAGCCGTACCGCGAAAAACAGCGCGGACAATGATTTTCAGGTGCAGATGGCGCATGTTTACGACGAATACCAGCAGATATTATGCAACCAGAATATGATTGATTTTGACGACATGCTCTTTCTGGTTTACCGGATATTTGAAGAGCGTCCTGAAGTGCTTAAAAAATATCAGGAAATCTATCAATACATTCTAGTGGATGAGTACCAGGATACTAATGATGCGCAGTTCACCCTGATCAAACAGCTCTGCGGCCACCGCTGCAATCTCTGCGTCGTCGGCGATGACGACCAGAGCATTTATGGCTGGCGCGGCGCCAATATCAGCAATATTCTCGAATTCCCCAGCATGTTCAAGGGCACTGAGCAGATTAAGCTGGAGCAGAACTACCGGTCCACCAATAAGATACTGGATGCCGCGAACAAAGTGATTGCCGGCAACAGCAACCGCTACGCCAAGAATCTCTGGTCGAATAATGGCGAAGGCGAAAATATCCGGCTGGTCAAAGCCATGGACGGCGAAGGCGAGGCTGATTTTATCGCCGACTTTATCGTCCAGGAAATTTCAGAGCATCCAGAAATTGACTACAGCCATTTCGCGATTCTTTTTCGCTCCAACCATCTGTCCCGGCTGCTTGAGCAGTCGCTGCGCAAGGCCAATGTGCCCTACCGGCTGGTCGGCGGACAGGAATTTTTCAAACGGAAAGAGATCAAAGACGCGGTGGCCTATCTGAAACTGCTGGTCAATCCGAAGGAGGACCAGAGTCTGCTGCGGATTTTAAATCTGCCGCCGCGCGGCGTCGGCGATAAAGCCGTGGACCGGCTGAAATCTTTAAAAAACACCGTCTTTCTGCCGATGACCGAGATTATCGGCAATGAAGATTATCTGGAGGGGCTTACATCGAAAGCGGCATCCGGCGTTCGGGAGCTGGATGCCTGCCTGAAAAAATACCGCCAGGAATTTGCCGAAGCCGGCGGACTGGCGGCGAAAGTCCAGGGATTTTTGAATGATTGCGGCTATCTCGGCGGCTTGCAGAAAATCTACAAGGACATCGAAGACTCTGTGAAACGGCAGGAGAATGTCTATGAATTTATCAGCGCCGTGGCGAGTTATGAAAAGAAAGCGGCCGGACCGGTAACGCTGGAGAACTATCTTGAAAGCTATGCGCTGCTGGAGGAAAATGACAAGGTGGAAGAGAACAGCGATGACGGCAACAGCGTCACGCTGACTACGGTTCACGCGGCCAAGGGGCTGGAATTTCCGTATGTTTTCGTCATTGCCATGGAACGCAATATTTTTCCGCATGAGCGTTCAGAAAAGGAAGGCAAAACCGACGAGGAGTTGCGGCTGTTCTATGTGGCGCTGACCAGGGCCCGGCAAAATCTGCTGATCACTCATGCCGACTACCGGATGTATCGCGGGATGAACCTCAACCAGACCCCGTCAAAATTTCTGCAGCATCTGCCGGATGGCATTGTGGACAAACGCCAGCCGGGAGAACTGATCAAGACCATGAGCAAAGACGAATTGATGAGTTCATTTGAATCAATGTTTGCGAGGTTCAAGGATTAGGAGTCGTTCAAAAAGAACTGGGACTTTCTACTTTGGCCTTCAGGGAACTTCCGGTTCCGCCGCTTTGTTACAAAGCGCTGCAGCTTTGCTCCTCACCGGCGAAGCCGGAATTTCCCCCGGATGCCTGCGTATAAAAATACCACTTCTTTCTTCACAACTCCTTAGATTCAGGCTTCCGCGATTGCGAATTTTAAAAAAGCGAATATATTAACAGTCAGTAATACAACAATTATGGCGGGTTCCGGAAAATGAAAATAACTGAAGATATTTTAAAAGCGTTACAAAACTGTATTCATGGAATTGGTTCCATCAATGAGTTTTCTCAACAGTCTAATGTCAATATTGAGACTCTCAGCAAATATTTGAGTCGCAAATCCCAGTCCATCAAGCAGGAGACCTGGGAGAAACTGTACCCGCTGCTGAAACCGTATCTGCCCAAAAACGGCGAAACCAGACCGCTGGTGAAGGAATCCAGAATCCCGGCCGAAACGGCGGCGGTAAAGATCGACCATAAACACACTTTGCTCAGCATTGACGAGAAAATTTTGCTCGACGCATTTGCCGAATTGTCGCCGGAACTGAAAAATAAAAAGTTGATTGAAATCGTCGAACTTGCGCGTAAGGCCGTTTTGAAGAACAAGTCTGCCGAGGAATAAGCGCGAAAGCGGGAAGTCAGAAGTCAGGAGCCAGAAGCCAGGAGCCAGGAGCCAGAATGGAGCCGGCTTTAATGGAGGGTTATGCTCCGTCATAACCGGGATTTACGGATTCATAATTTAGCTCCGGCGGAGCGACATATAAGACCATAAATTCAGCAAGAATATAATTTGTAAAGCACATATACTAAGGGAAATATAATGAAAAAGATCGCGTTGTGTCTCGTTTTATCCGCTTTGTTCTGTAATATTTATGCAGGCGAGACTAAAATCGCCGTACTGGATATGGATCAGATATTCCAGGGGTATTACAAGACCAAGATCGCCGATTCCACCTTGAAGCAGCAGGCGGAAATCTATAAATCCTGGATCAAGAAATTGAACGAATCGCTGACCAAGCTGGAGGAAGAATTCAAAGTTGTCAGAGACGCGTCGCAGAATATCGCCATTTCCGCTTCAGAACGCGAAACCAAGCGTTTCGAGGCGCAGAAGAAATATCGTGAAATACGCGAGAAACAGGTCGAACTGGAACAGTATACCGCGGAAAAAACTCAACAGTACAAGCAACTGGAAACCCAGAAGCGCGATGACATTCTGGCGGAAATCACGAAAGAAGTAAAACGGCGGGCAACACTGGAAGGCTACACGCTGGTCGTGGACAAATCCGGCAAAACCCTGAATGGAATTCCATCCATCATTTATTTCAGCTCAACAGCCGACATCACGGAACCGGTGCTTGCCGAACTGAACCGCGGCAATCCGGACAGCCAGAAACCGGCCGAAGCCACTAAACAGCCTTAATTTTAAAATAATAATACGGGGAAAGCTAATGAAAAGCGTCAGCGCAAAGCAAATTGCGGAATTAGTCGGCGGAAAACTTCTCGGTGATGAGACAAAAATGGTTTCCGGGGTTTCATCCCTGAAAGACGCCACTTCCGAACAGGCTTCTTTTGTCGGCAACAAAAAATACCAGAATCAGCTTGAGACCACCAAAGCCCAGGTGGTGCTGGTCTGCGAAGAACTCGAAAATGAGCCGCTTAACGGCAGAACGTTTATTGTCTGCGAGAGCGTTGACCTGGCTTTTTCAAAAGTAATCATGGTTTTTGCGCCGCCCGCCCCGGAATATCCGGCAGGAGTGCATCCGTCAGCCGTTGTTTCCGATTCTGCTGTCATCGCCAGTAATGTGCATATCGGCCCCTGCGCGGTAATTTCCGATCAGGCCGTCATCGGCGACAACACCGTGATCGGCGCCGGTTCCTATGTGGGACACGAGTCAAAGATTGGCGCGAACTGCTTTATCAGTCCGAACGTTACTATCATGTACCGATGTTATATCGGTAACCGCGTTATTCTGCATCCCGGCGTCGTCGTCGGCGGCGACGGTTTCGGCTTCGTTCCCGGCCCCAGGGGTATCATTAAAATACCGCAGACCGGCGCTGTGCAAATTGACGACGATGTTGAAATCGGCGCCAATACCACGATTGACCGCGCCAGATTCGGCAAAACCTGGATCAAGACCGGCGTCAAGATTGACAATCAGGTCATGATCGCGCATAATGTGGTCGTCGGCGAATGTTCGCTGCTGGTCGCTCAGTGCGGCATCGCCGGCAGCGCCGAACTTGGACGCGGCGTTATTCTGGCCGCCAAATCCGGCGTCAACGGTCACATTACGCTGGGTGACGGCGTTCAAGTGGCCGGTACTTCCGGCGTGGTCAAGAGCCTGCCTGCCGGCGCTGTAGCGCTGGGAACCCCGGCGGAAAGCCAGCGGGAATTCATGACCAGATGGACCCTGCCCAAGAAAGTCGAAAAACTTTCGAAGAAAATCGAAGAACTGGAAAACAAGCTGAAGGAACTCAAAGGCTGACTCTGATTCCCGCAGTTGAACAATTATTTTATGTTAATATTCAGTAATCAAATCATTACAACAACAAAATACAGTTCAACCCTGCGGGTTGCGCCGTTCAGGCATATCTTCGGCGTCAGCGTCTCCTCGCAGTATGCTAATACAGCGTCTGCTTGCTTCCTGAAATCTATGCCTAAGCCTGCGCAACTGCGAAAATCAGGTTGATTATGCTTAAGCCGGCCTTAAAACTGTTTTTTGTCGCATCGCTGCTGATTATCCCCGGCTTCTGCCGGGCGCAGGAGGCGCAGGAACGGGACGAGTCCGCCTCCAGCATTGACTCGGAAGACGACAATCTGCGCATCCTGGCGAAAAGAGGCAATCTTAAAGCTCAGTTGAAACTGGCCGACGAATATTTTTACGGCAAGGGGCGTCCCCAGGATTACGCCATTGCGGTCCACTGGTACCGCCGGGCGACAAAGCAGGGCAATGCCGCCGCCGAATTCAATCTGGCGATCTGCTATGAGCGCGGCATCGGCGTCAGGAAAAGCCGCTATCATGCGTTCCGCTATTACAAGATGGCGGCTGAACAGGACGTGAAAGAAGCTAAATTCAATCTGGCGCTATGTTACTCCGAGGGAATTCCGCCCGACAACTCCACCGATGACCGCACCCCTGCGGTTTTTGCCGATTTTGCCAGAGCCGAGGAAATTCTGACCGAGCTTGGCGACGCCGGTTTCATGCCCGCAGTACGGGAACTGGCCAACCTTTATCTGAAGAAAGAAGCCAAAGACAAAAAACCGGAAGACGAGCTGAATGCATTCAATATGTTCAAACGCGCCGCCGGGGCCGGAGATATTCCGGCCATGCGCCGTCTGGCGGATTGCTATTTCGGCGGTATCGGCGGCATTAAAGATAATGAGCGGATGGTCTACTGGCTGAACAAAGCCGTTGCTGCCGGAGACGTTGAATCCAAAGGCAAACTGGCCTATTGCTATGAATCCGGAACCGGAGTTAAACAGGACCCCAAAAAAGCGTTTGATCTGATTCAGGAAGCCGCTGACGCCAATCTGCCGATGGCGCTGGTGAAAATGGCCGAATACTACACCAGCGGTCAGTATGTTAAGCAGAATGTTTCGATAGCAGTGGATCTGCTGCGTAAAGCGGCAAAGCTGGGTAATTCCAATGCGCTGTTTAAACTGGGCGTATTTTCAGTGGAAGGCATTGGAATGCCGCAGGACACAAAAGCCGGAGTCGACTATTTTTATCAGGCCGCGAATAAAGGCAATGCGCAGGCGCAGTTCAATCTGGGTTGTTATTTTGAAAAAGGCGACGTCATTCCTGTGGACTACGGCGCGGCGTTTTTCTGGTTTAGAGAAGCTGCGCTTCAGGGCGATCCACGCGCTCAGCGCCGTCTGGCGATCTGTTATTTCAAGGGTATCGGCACCAGAAAAGATGCGGTACTGGGCAGTAAATGGCTCACTCAGGCCGCCCGGGGCGGCGATGGCGAAGCTATTAAAATGACCCAGCAGTAGACTGTTGACTGCTTTGCATAATTTTCCTGAGTTTTCTAGAATTACAGGTAGAAAAATGAATACTCAAATACGGACTCCGTCTCTGGGCAATCAACCGATTACGGATGCATAAGGCGGAAGCCGGTGGTTGCGTCAAGGCGGCGTTTTGCGGTACATCCGGTGAGTTCAGTGATGATGATTTCCAGAATATGCCATACTTTGACTCCGGCCCTGACACAGCCGGTGACGGTGTGCTCGTTGCGTCCGCATGCCAGATGCATGTGCAGGATTGGATTGCCGTCTTCATCGGGAAAGATGGTGCCGCATCCGGTAACCTCATAAACATCGTCCAGCACATATTCCATTGGCGTAATTTTTGCGGCGCGCCCGTTGTCGGGTCCGACAATCAGGCGGCTGCCTTTGTCAACACCGCCGACAGCGGTAACCGTCGCGGCGGCAATAGATTTATCGCGCGCGAATTTTTCGATGGATTCGTGCAAAATGTCTCCGTCTTCAAGTCTGATGATAAAAATCCTGCCTGGTCCAGCCTGTGAATATTTCATGGTAAAGTTCCTGTGGCAGTTTAATTATTTGGCGCTTGCCGGATCCAGCAGCACGACGTTTTCGCCGAGCCTGAAAGTAGATTTGGCAATCAGTTCCGGAGGCAGTTCTGGAACGACTTTAAGCGGGAATTTAGCGTCAATTGTCGCGTCAAGCGAGCCGTCTTCCAGAATTTCCCACTTAACCCGCAGCTTGCCGTAAATGGTCGGAATCAAGGCATCAGCCCAGGTCAGCGAAGTTATTGCCGGATTGAAATATATCGTTGCGAAACCGGGTTCGGCAACGCGCACGCCGGCGGCTTCCCGGATTAAAAACATATTCGGAGAAATGGTGCTGCCGCCGGCGAGTTCCAGCGGACAGATTTCCGGCGAGTCCGCCGACAGTTTCCAGGCTTTGGCGTCGCGGTCGATTCTTCTGCCCCAGAAGTCTTTCAAATACTTCAAGCCCCATTCGCTCTGTCCCAGCGCAAACAGCGTTTCAAGGAAGAGAAAGCTGAAGTATGCATGTTCGGTTTGTTCAGGGATTTTGGAATACGGCTTGTCAAAGTTGAAGAATTCGAAGAACACTTCCTCGAAAGATTCAATTTCACCAACGCCGGAATAAATGGCAAGGAAGTTGGTGAGCGCGTCTTTCTCATCGCTCTGCCGCCCTTCGCTGAAGAAGCTGGAGAAAAGCCTTTTGTCCTGGTCCCAGCAATATTCCTTGAGTTTCAGCGCGATAGTTGACGCAATGTCAATACAGCGCAATGCTGTTTCAGGCCGTCCGATGGAACGATATATCTCACTGGCGGAAAGCAGAAACCGGCAGTAGAGCGAATTCATATCCGCGGCAATGCCTTTCCTGTTCAGAGAACGGTAAGCCAGCGGACATTGCAGATTGAACTTGACGCAAATGTCGGTCAACAGACCGGTTCGCTCGTCGAGCATCGTTTCATAAAATTCAAACAGGAGATCAAGATGCGGGATCATTTTATTGAGGAATGCTTCGTTGCCGCTGGTCTTGTAATGGAAATTCAGCCAGACCGGAAAGAAAAACATGTGGTTAATCTGCGACTTCGTGTCGGAGCCGAAAGAGAGCGTCGGGATATCGCCGTTTTCGAACTGCGAGCCGGCGAATTGAGTAAGTTTGGTTTCAGAAAGCGAGTAGTCGCCGAAAGTCAGAATCATATTCATGCTATGGATATAGGCGTCAATTATATATGAATTCTGACTGTTGTAATGGTCATCGGAAACGACATAATTGGCGCTTCTGTGCAGAACGGCTTTGCCGATATCCCAGATTTCATTCAATTCCTCGTCAGAGCAGCGGAATGTGCTTTCATTGCGCTGGACACGATAGAAATCAAAAAATGCCACTCTGCCGATTTCGATTTCCCTCTCCGCCCGTCTTGCGGAAATCATGATATAACAGCAGTCGCCCGGTTTGAATTTCAAAAATTCGTTTACGCCGGGACGCAGATATAATGAATGGGTATTTCTGCATTTGTCGCTGATCTGCGGGAATCCGGTACTGCTAAGATATGTGCCGATGGAAATATCAACTATATCGCCGGCGCTGCCGCTGAATTCAAAAACCGGAAAGCCGTATTTCAGCTCTTCTGATTTAAACAGAATGTACTGGCCTGCCGAAATCTTGAGAACAGGGTCTTTGTCATCGCAGGTCAGTTCACATGCACTGAGAAATGACGACGCGTTAAGCAGATTGCGTATGGAGGGATTGAAGGATTTTGACTCCAGCCGTTCAAATTTCAGCGACGGCGTGGCGTCGCGCAACGGCAGTTTCAGCGGCCCGGCGATGTTCCAGCACGGCGGCGAATCTTCGATCGTATCCTGAAGCAGGAGAATTTTTTCCGGCTTGCACTGCGGGAATTGCAGCATGAACCCCATGCTGAACTGAGTTACTTCCTGGATAAAGAGAAAACTGTTCCAGCCCTGCTTGATCGGGACAATGACGATATCATTCGGCATGTTATTTTCAATGCTGTTGTCGCTGCCGGAAATATCCGACTTGATCAGCCGGTTATTGCAGAAAAATTTGAAATGGTTATCGGAAATGACCTTAATCTGCAACATATTCTCGGTTTCGCTGAACATAAATGATTTGGCCGCATATATTCCCGAATATCCGGAAAAAATCTCTTCAAAGTTGACATGCGATCCGGCGACTTTATTTTTTACTTTGCCTTTTTGAACCGCAGTGAAACATTCGCTGTCTTCGCAGTTATTGGGGATAAACGGAGATATTTTCAAGCCTGCCCCAAGCGCGCCAGGAGACACCATGAAATCGGCGTTCTGCCAGCTTCTGGACTGGGGATAGTCCGGTTCCTTCCAGCCGAAAGGATAAGTGTTGAGGTTGACCGTCTCGCTCATCTCGAACCCGCGCTCAACCATGGCGCGGCCGAAATCGAAACAGTTGCTTTCAAAGACTTTCCAGGATTTGTCTGTCCACAGGATCGGCTGTTCATTGATGTGAAGCTGACACCATATGCCTTGCGGCTTCAGATCAGTCCCGGAGTGGATGGAATGGTGATAGACCAGCGCCGAAACAACATTTTGTCCGGGTTGCAGATAATAGGAAATATTGTACTGGTCAACATAAGACACATTAGGTTCGGTGGCCATCGGCCCGAAACCGACAAAGCGACCGTTGATGAACAACTGATATGAACAGTGCGCTGCAATCCAAAGTTCGGATTCCATGCCGCTGTAATCCAGATTGAACTCCCTGCGGACGAACAGATAAGAATCAAGCCTGTTTTTCAACGACTTCTTCCAGATCCACTCCCCGTGAATCGTTTCCGGCAACTTTACTCTGTCCATAAATTCCCCCTCGATCAAACCGGACAAAAACCCGATGAACCATAATATAAATGCAAAAGCATCAACTTCTCACACTTTTAATATGCAGTTCGGAGATTATTTTGTCAACTGGTCAAATCATTTAAAGCGTCAACAATTTTCCAGAATAACCGTCGCGCAGGCATACTCCTGCTCATGGCTGAGCGAAATATGGATTCTGGTCACCCCCAGCGCCGAGGCAGTTTCCAGCGCCGGGCCGCTGAGTATGGCTTCCGGCTTTCCCAGCTCAAGATTGCGGGTGGAAACATCTTTCCAGCCGCATTTCTCGCCGATTCCGCAGCCCATTGCTTTTGACATGGCTTCTTTCAGCGCCCATCTGCCGGCATAATATTGCGACGGGTCGCGCCGCCGCGCCGCTTCTTTGCGTTCATCGTCGGAAAACACCTTTTCGAGGAAGGGTTCGCCGTAGCGTTCGGTCATTTCCCGTATCCGCGATACCTGCACTATGTCTGTTCCTAGTCCGGAAATCATTTTTTATACTTGTAATTCGTTCGAATTCTTATAGATTTAAGGTTATGAAATTATAACAGCAAGTTAATAAACAGGAATTTTTGATAATGTCAATATCGAGAGCAAGAATAGTTATCACCGGAATCGGACTGACTGCGCCGAACGGCAACACGCTGGAAGAGTTCAGACAGGGCCTGCTTAACCGCCGGTCCGGCATCAGCACGATGACCCACCGCTATATCGGGGATGTATTTGCCGGATTATGCAATTTCAACCCCAGAACTTATCAGGACAAGAAAGACATCCGGAACGGCACCCGCGCCGGTTCGATCTCCATTTTCTGCGCCAATGAGGCAGTCCGCGACGCCAGAATCGGGATCACCGACCGCAACCGGTCAAGAATCGGAGTTTTCATCGGAACCACTGAACATGGCAATGTTGAAACGGAGAATGAGGTATACAACCTCAGCCAGTTCGATTATGACATTAATTTGTGGAGCCACCACCACAATCCCCGTTCCGTGGCGAACAATCCTGCCGGCGAAGTGACGATTAACATGAAAATCACCGGCCCGCACATCTGCGTCGGCGCCGCCTGCGCCGCCGGCAACTGCGGGATTATCCAGGGCGCGCAGCAACTCATGCTCGGCGAAGTCGATATGGCTATCGCCGGCGGCGTTTCAGAAAGTCCGCACACCTTCGGCATTTTCGCCAGTTTCAGAAGCCAGGGGGCGCTGGCCAGACATGCCGATCCCACTAAAGCCAGCCGTCCCTACGACATGGACCGCAACGGAATTGTCATTTCCGAAGGCGGCTGCCTGTATACTCTGGAGCGCCTGGAGGACGCCGTTAAGCGCGGCGCTAAAATCTATGGAGAGATTGCCGGATATTGCATGAACTCCGACGCCGCCGATGCGGTTCTGCCGCTGGATATACGCCAGGCTGAATGCCTCGAAGGCGGCCTTGCCTCCGCTAAAATTACCGCGTCCGATATCAATATATTGAACACCCACGCCACCGGAACCAAGGTCGGCGACGTCCAGGAATGCAACGCCGTCAGAAAAGTATTCGGCGCGTCATCCAGGCTTTTTATCAACAATACCAAGGGCTTTATCGGACATGCCATGGGTGCCGCCGGGGCGCTGGAGCTCGCTGGCAACATTCCGGCATTCAAGGACGGCATCGTTCATCCCTGCATGAATATTGACAACCTCGATCCGGAATGCGCGATGAACCATGTGGTCGCAAGTGAACCGGAAAATGCCGGGCAGGTCAATTATATCGCCAACAACTCTTTCGGCATGCTGGGCAACAACTCGGTTCTGATCATCAAGCGGTTTGAATAAGCTGAACCAGTGTTCAGAAAATAAAAAGGTTAAGGCAAAGGTGAAATTACCAGTTTAAGTTTGTAAGCATGGAGGCGTAAATGCATCTTCTATTTAATACAAGTTTGGCGGTTAATTACCATAGCCAATCACAAATAAGCCGAGTGTTGACAGAGAATTGGGTACTTGAAAATGCTTATTGTCCAAATTGCGGAAATAGCAAGCTAAATAATTTTGATAATAACACGCCTGTTGCAGATTTTTTCTGTAATTATTGTAAAGAAGAATATGAATTAAAGACAATACTGTTCACTTAGCAATTGCTTTTTGCATAAATACGATATATATTATCTGTAACAATGGAGGTTACAGATGGCAAGAACTAAAGCGGCGTTCAATGGTGGGTTGCGTGTGAGTGATTATATCAGCCTGGGAGTGATGACCAATATTATTCCACTGTCGGCAGTGCGCGAAGCGCTGGCTGAAGGCCAAAAGGAAACATTGCGCTGCCGTAAATTGCCATTGGAGTTTATGACATATTATGTTGTCTGTCTGACGCTGTATTCTCAAGTGGCATTGCGGGAGGTACAACGCTGCCTGCTTGAGGGGCTTAACTGGCTCAATGCGGATTTGGCAGTGCAATTACTGGCTGGCAAGTCAGGCATTTCACAGGCAAGAACGCGGCTGGGTGTGAAGCCTATGGAAAAGCTTTTTGAGAAAGTCTGCCGCCCGATGGCGACTTCTGAAACCAAGGGGGCGTGGTATAAGCACTGGCGGTTGACTGCTATTGACGGCAGCACATTAGATTTACCGGATGAGAAAGAGAACGATGCGTATTTCGGAAGGCCGTCGGCCAGCCGCGGCACGAGCGCGTTTCCGCAGTTGCGCTTCGCGGCATTGCTGGAAATCGGCACCCATGCGGTTATTGCCGCCGCCATGGACAAATACACAACGGCGGAACTAACCCTTGCTGAAGAATTGCTTCCCGGCTTGAAGCCGGGAATGCTGTGCCTGACGGATCGCGGTTTTCTGGGGTTCGATTTCTACGGCAAGGCGGCGAAAACCGGCGCTGACTTACTGTTTCGCGCTAAGAAGAATTGTATTTTTCCCTGCTTCAAGAGACTGCCGGATGGCTCGTTCCTGAGTAAAATTTATCCTTCTGTTCATGACCGGAAAAAGGATCGCAACGGAATTACGGTGCGGGTGATTGAATATCGGCTCAAGGGTATTGTCGGAGCAGAGGAGAAATATATTCTGGTAACCACTATTCTTGATCATCAGGAGGCCCCGGCGGAAGAACTGGCGGCATTGTATCATGAGCGCTGGGAAATTGAAATGGCGTATGATGAAATGAAGACGCATCTCAAAGCTGTCGGCGGAGCGCTGCGCAGTAAAACCCCGGAGCTGGTCAAGCAGGAGTTTTACGGTTTTCTGCTGGCGCATTATGTAATCAGGCATGTGATGCATCAAGCAGCACTGAAGATTGACCGGGATGTTGACGTGCTGTCGTATATTCATGCCGTGCAGGTCGTCAAGCGAAAGATCACTGCAATGCGTTTTTCCCCTCCGGGGATCGCAGATGGAGCAGTTGAGGATGCAGATTGTTGATGAAGTCGCGCAAGAAATGGCTGTATCCAGCAGGGGACAGCATCGGCAGCGGGCTCTGAAAAGAAAAATGAAAAACTGGCCTGTCAAGAAAAGGGGAATTGACAATAGCGAGAAAATCAACATGGCTCAGGCAATAATAGTGATTAAGTGAACAGTATTGGAATTAAAGAGCAAAAATGGCAAATTAGGGAACAAAGTTGTTGATGGCACTTATAATTCGATGATTGATAGAATTAATTCTGACAATAATCCCAATCTATTTTTCTTATCCTACAATAGAAGTAATTGGGAAATAAAAGATTTTATCATTGTACCTAAGTATTACTTTATTTCTGACTTTATTGAAAAGCGAAAACCATTATCTTCTACTGCGCGTAGAGCAGGCTGGATTGGTTGTAATATTTTGGTAGGGAAAATTCCATCAAATGGACAAATTTATTTAGTGAGGGATTCTAAAGAAATTGATAAAAACAATGTTATTGCTGAATGGAAAAGTACTGAATTTTTAAGAAACTGTAATCAGCAATCACGAGGGTGGATAATTGATATAATGAATTGTATTGATGCAATATCTGAAAATCAATTTACATTGAATCAGATGTATAGTTTTGAAAAGTATTTAAAAAACAAGCATCCTGAGAATAATTTTATAAAAGATAAAATCCGCCAGCAGTTACAGATATTAAGGGATAAAGGCGTTATTGATTTTGTTTCACGAGGGGTATATCAAAAAATTAAAGGTTAATTATAATATATGTAGGAGAGAAGGCATATAATGTATGCAAGCGTAATCTTGAAAATAGATCAGATGTGAGCCTCGGTTATTTTAAAGAAAATAATGTTTGGGTTGCATTTGACAATTCATCTTTGGAAATGTTTGTAGAAGAATTTAAATACGAAAAAGACGCGATTGCTTGGGTTAGTGGCTTTGATAATATATTTAACAGAAGTATTAAAACAAAATGGTTATTTAAAAATATAGTTTATGTTTCAGGTATGAATTTCATTAAAATAAAAATTAAAGATGAAGAAATGCATTGTAAGATATTAACAGTAAAATTCATAAATCCTATAAAAGATTATTGGTCTAAAATTAAAATAAAACCATTTTTAATATTTACTAAATAAGCTGGCTGTCAGGCCATTTCGCTTTTAACTCTTAACCTGAATTTACTTTTATGAATCTTGTGATCCTTTACGAAGATGAACTTGCCGGAAACGGGATAGCGGTCATCCTCGATCCCCGGCGGGTGACTCATATACGGAACATTTTGCGGGCGATGCCCGGCGAACAGATAAAAGCCGGGTTGCTGAACGGTCGCATTGGGGAAGGCAGGATTGTCAGTTCAACTCCGGAAAAGGTGGAATTGCGGGTGGAATTTTCATCAGAGCCGCCGCCGGTTTTGCCGGCGACTCTGATTTTTGCTTTGCCGCGACCGAAAACATATAAGAAAGCGCTTCAGGCGGCAACCGGCATGGGCGTTAAAAAGTTTATCGTGATCGAGTCCTGGAAAGTGGATAAAAGCTACTGGAACAGCCCGGCGCTTTCGGATTTAGAAACCAGGGAGCAGTTTATCCTGGGACTGGAGCAGGCGCGCGATACCGTGCTGCCGGAGATCAGTTTCAAGCGGCGCTTCAAACCGTTTGTCGAAGATGAGCTGCCGGGGATCATCGAAGGAGCGCTGCCGTTGCTGGCGCATCCGGGCGCGGCCAGTCCCTGCCCGCGGAACGTCGCCGGGCAGGTTGTCCTGTGCGTCGGGCCGGAGGGCGGTTTTACTGAATATGAAGTCGCGCTGCTGGAGAAAAACGGTATGCAGCCGGTAAGCATCGGGGCCAGAATCCTGCGGACCGAGTTCGCGGTCTGCGCATTGTTAGGCAAAATTTTCTAATCCTTAACGAGTGGATATAATTTATGAATAAAGAACTTGGTGAACTAAAAGAGCGGCTTGTGGAGATTCACGACCTTCATTCCGCCATTGCGGTGCTGGACTGGGACCAGCAGG
>JBAWXM010000064.1:0-18686 GCA_037144075.1 Lentisphaerota bacterium
GGCATTCGGGAGAAGCGCGAAGATGTAAAGGTTATTTCTTTACGGCTCCTTACCTAAATCTATTTCTCGTAACAGGTAATTTTTTCAAGCGTTTTGAGGATTTTTACTTCAAATTGTATGACCAGTCAAGACGAATCCAGCCGGAAGGTATCCGGAACCAAAAGTCAATTGATATAAAACAGCCACAAGGTCTAGCGAAAGTAATACTTCAGAAGTTCTCCTGCTCTCTCAACCTTCGACTTCTGTATATCTGTCTATTAGATTAAAATAGAACAATATATTGATAAAACCTAGGACGAAATATTAATTATATGCATTATCATAAGACAATATATCATAATTATATCTTTATAAATAAGCATGAACTTCAATATGCACTTTAACACAAGGACCATTAAAGATGACAGATTTTGAAGCGCTTAAGAAAGCGGTAGAGACCGGCAAGAAAAACAGCGTAATAACTATCGTACAGGCGGCAATCGATGCGAATGAAGATGTCAACGAGCTTCTTGATAAAGGAATGATTCCGGGAATGCGGGAGATTGGCGACCGCTTTTCCAGAAGCGAAGTATATGTGCCGGAGCTTCTGATTGCCGCCAGCGCCATGCAGGCAGGCATGTCCTTAATAGAACTGGTTCTTATTGGAAGCGAACGGGAATCACGCGGTAAGATTGCAGTCGGCACAGTTAAGGGCGATCTGCATGATATTGGCAAAAATCTGGTTGCAGTAATGCTTGAAGGCGCCGGCTATGAAGTTATCGACCTTGGGGTTAACTGCGATATTGAAAAATACCGATCCGCCGTGAAGCAGGGAGCGCGAATACTGGTCTGCAGCGCTCTGTTGACCACTACGATGCCTTATATGAGAGAGGTGGTCAATGCGTTAAAAGATGACGTTATGATTATTGTCGGCGGGGCTCCCGTAACCAAAGCCTATGCGGATGAAATCGGAGCCGCCGGTTACAGCGATGATGCCAACGGAGCAGTTAAACTCGTCGATAAATTACTGAAATATGCTTAGATTCTATCGTAAATAACAGTGCAAATGGTATTGAATGAACTGAATGCAAATTATTATAAAGACTGTCGATATTTCCGGAGGAAGTAATGAAAAGCAGTTACGACTATTTGAATAAAATAGAGAAGGATGCCAGCAACCTCATCAAAGGTTTACAAGCGGTTCAGTCCAATGATGGCTTTGTTTCAAACGAGGCGATCGCCGCCGTGGCAAAGTATTTTTCCATCCCCGATGCCGAGGTGGAAGGGGTGTTATCATTTTACGCGCAGTTCCGGCGGAGCAAGCCGGGCAAGTTCCGGATCGCCGTCTGTGACGGCACCGCCTGCCACATCAAGGGCAGCCCGCTGATCCTCGACTGGATATCCACCGAACTGGGCATCAAAAGCGGCGAGACTGACGTACAAGATTTATTTTCACTGGAAACGGTGGCTTGTCTCGGCTGCTGCAGCCTGGCTCCGGTAATGAGCATCAACGGCCGGGTTTTCGGCAATCTTGACCGCAAAACCACGATTAAGATACTGAAGGAGTACAACAGCAAATGACCGTGAATATTAAAAGAATCAATGTCGGAACAGCTTCCTGCGGCATCGCCGCCGGAGCCGGCGACGTGCTTAATTTTCTCAAGGAGAATCTGCCGGGCGTCAGGATTGAAGAAGTCGGCTGCATCGGGCACTGTTACGCCGAGCCGGTGGTTGAAGTCATCACGGACAGCGGCAGTCACTGGTACTGCGATGCGGCCGCCGACCGCACATTCCTGGATAAAATATTGAATCTGAGCGAAGAAAACCGATTCGAAATTCCTGCCGTCAGGTCAAAAAAAGAGATGATCAAGGTGCTGAAGCTGGCCGGGCGCATCTGTCCGGTATCCATTGACGAATATATCGAAAACGGCGGTTACACTGCCCTGGTAAAAACGCTGTCCATGACTTCCGCGCAGGTCATTGACGAAATTAAAAAATCCGGATTGCGCGGTCGCGGCGGCGGCGGCTTTCCGACCGGCACCAAATGGCAGTTCATGGCTGCTAAAAGTTCTGAGCACAAGATTATGATCTGCAATGCGGATGAAGGCGATCCCGGCGCGTTCATGGACCGTTCGCTCATGGAAAGCGTGCCTCACCAGGTACTGGAAGGCATGCTGATCGGGGCTTACGCCACCGGCGCGACCAAAGTGTTCATCTATTGCCGCGCCGAATATCCGCTGGCGATCAAGCATTTGAATATCGCCATCGCGCAGATTAGGGAAAGAAAGCTCAACCATATCGGCGGCAGGGAACTGGAAATCATCATCAAGGAGGGCGCCGGCGCTTTCGTCTGCGGCGAAGAAACCGCGATGATCGCTTCGCTGGAAGGCCACCGCGGCACTCCGCGCTTTCGTCCGCCGTTCCCGACCGACAGCGGCTGGAAAGGCTATCCGACACTCATCAACAACGTTGAAACTTTCGGCAATGTGCCGCTGATCATCGCCGAGGGCAGCGATAAATATGCCGCCGTTGGCACAGCAGGCAGCAAAGGGACCAAACTCTTCGCGCTGGCCGGCGACCTGCGATATCCCGGACTTGTGGAAGTCCCGATGGGCATCACGCTGGCGGAAATCGTCTTTGATATCGGCGGTGCCGACCGGGATAAGGTCAAAGCAGTGCAGACTGGCGGCCCTTCCGGCGGCTGTATCCCGGTTGAACTGTTCAATACTCCGGTGGATTACGACTCATTGAAATCGCTCGGCGCCATCATGGGCTCCGGCGGGATGATTGTTATCGGCAAACAGCGCTGCATGGTTGAAACTGCCCG
Source organism: Lentisphaerota bacterium (assembly GCA_037144075.1). Classification (GTDB taxonomy): domain Bacteria; phylum Verrucomicrobiota; class Lentisphaeria; order Victivallales; family Victivallaceae; genus CAIPAT01. The sequence goes on from JBAWXM010000064.1 coordinate 2,807, forward strand.
TTATTTTCTGGATTTCACTCACCGCGAATCCTGCGGCAAATGCACCTTCTGCCGCGTCGGCACGAAACGGATGTTTGAAGTGATGGAGCGCATCACCGGCGGCAGAAGCCTGCCGGAGGATATTGCGTTCCTCGAAGACATGGGGCCGAAAGTCCGTCAGGGTTCGCTTTGCGGACTGGGCCAGACCGCGCCGAATCCGGTGCTTGCCACTCTGCGATATTTTAGAAATGAATATGAAGATCACGTTAAAAACAAGCAGTGCGAAGTGCTGGAGTGCAATGCGCTGGTGGATCTGAAACTTGACCAGTCCAAATGCATCAAGTGCAAACTGTGCATTAAAAACTGCCCGGTCAACGCGGTCAGCGCTGACTTCGTCATTGACAACAGCAAATGCGTCAGGTGCAATACCTGCATTGAGGTCTGCCCGAAAAAGACCATTTATCGGGTAAAAAGAGGAGAGGGAGTTTACTGTGGATAACATAACTTTTAAAATAGACGGGAAAGACATTTCCGCGGCTCCGGACAGAACGATTCTTGATATCGCCCAGGAACACGGCATCAGCATTCCGACGCTGTGCCATAACCAGAAAATTTCGCGCACCACTTCCTGTTTCGTCTGCGTAGTGAAGGACGTGAAAAGCGGCCGCTTCCTGCCTTCATGCTCAGCCTGCCCTTCCGCCGGGTCGGAGATAGACGCGTCTTCGGAAGAGGTCAGGGAAATGCGCCGCACCGCGCTGAATCTGCTGCTGTCCGAACATGAAGGCGACTGCGAGGCACCGTGCACTATTGCCTGCCCAGCCCATGCCAAAGTCGAAGAATATGTACGCGCCGGCAGAAACGGCGATTTCCTGGACTGCCTGCGCATTGTCAAAGAACGTATTCCGCTGCCGATGAGCATCGGCCGCGTCTGTCCGCGTTTCTGTGAAAAAGACTGCCGGAAAAACGTCTCCGCCAAACCGGTTGCCATTAACGATTTCAAGCGCCTGGCGGCGGATATGTTCTATGCTGAATATATGGAAGAACTGCCGGAATTGAACGGCAGACGTGTTGCGGTGGTCGGTGCCGGCCCGGCCGGCATGTCTGCTGCATATTATCTGCGCCGCCTGGGCGTGGACGTAACGGTGTTCGACAAAATGCCGAAAGCCGGCGGCATGCTCCGTTACGGCATTCCAGAATACCGCCTGCCAAAAGCCATTCTAGACAAGGAACTGGCCCATTTTCAAAAGATGGGGATTAAAATCGAATGCGGCCGCAAACTCGGTGAAAATCTGTTCCTGGCTCAGCTCAAACAGGAATTTGACGCCATAGCCGTCACCATCGGCTGCTGGAAACCCGGATCGATGCAGTGCGAAGGCGAAGAACTCGCCGCGCAGGGCATTGCCTGGCTGGAGAAGATCGCACTGAACGGCTGGAATGGTGAAAATCCCGGCAAGACCATCGTAGTCGGCGGCGGCAACACCGCCATGGACTGCCTGCGCACTTCCGTCCGCCTGGGCAGCGGCGATGTAAGCTGCTTCTACCGCCGCACTGAAAAAGAAATGCCAGCGGAGCAGATTGAAATACACGAAGCCAAAGAGGAAGGCGTCAAATTCAATTTCCTCATCGCCCCGGTAAGTCTGCGCAGAGAAAACGGCAGACTGGTACTGACTTGCGTCCGCATGGAACTCGGGGAACCCGACGCTTCCGGCAGAAGACGCCCGGTTCCTGTCAAAAACAGCGAATTCGATACCGAAGCCGACACCGTCATTGCCGCCATCGGTCAGAAGACCGATGCCCCGGCGGAACTCAAGATCAACAAATACGGCGACATCGCCGTCAATCCGGATTCACATCACCTGGAAGATAATATTTTCGCCGCCGGCGACTGCGTCACCGGAGCCGCCACTGTCGTTGAAGGCGTGGCCGGAGGCCGCAAGATTGCGCTGGGCATTTTAGAGCTACTCACCGGCGAGAAACAGGTTCAGGAAAAACAGATCAACGTTTCGCGCGGCCATTGGAGCAGCCTGTCCAAAGACAAGCTGGTTTATCTGCGGGACAACGTTTCGGACGATCCGCGTGTGCCCTTGGATTTGATTGCGCTGGAAGACCGGAAGAATACTTTCATGGAAGTATCTAGAACGCTGCCGCTGGAAAAAATGACGTGTGAAGGCGCGCGCTGCATTGAATGCAGCTGCACCGCCAAATCCGACTGCAAACTGAAGAAGCACTCCGAAGCTTACGGAGCGGCGCCCGATGCAATCAAAGGCGAAAAAATCCGCTGCGGTTATGACAACCGTCATCCGGCAATCATTCACGACCGCATGAAATGTATCAAGTGCGGCATCTGCGTAAAAGTCTGCCGTGACATCGTCAATCAGAATCTATTAAGCCAGAAGAAACGCGGTTTCAGCACTATTGTAGAAACCGCCTACGGCAACCCGCTGCCCGACTCCTGTTCCAACTGCGGGGCCTGCATAAAAGAGTGTCCCGTAGGCGCATTGGACTGGAAACTAAAGGAGTAGCTGCAAAATTCCGCGTAGGGTGCAAAAACTCATCCGCTGAAAATGACGGTGTTTAAGAAGTTTTCCGTCATTTTGCAAGTCAAATAATCCAAGTAATTTTTCTCGTAGCAGGTAATTTTTTCAGCATTTTTGTGACTTGGCACAACTTTTTTGCTTCAATTTGCATGACCGGGCAAGAATAGTCCAGCCGGGAGCAAACCGGAATTTTAAAAAAAGAGGGTTGAAAATCGGTTACGCCGCTTGACGGTAGTAATACTTCAGCAGTCCGCCAAGTCGCTCTCTGGTTTTTATCTTTCCAGAGACATTCCCGACTTCTGCTGCCGGAAATGGAATGGCATTGTTTAATCCCTGGTGATTTCGCTCCTGATGAAAATGGCTGACGTACTCATACAGTGTATACTTTAAGGCTTTTTTACCAAACAGTACCTGTTTATCAAGAATTTCAACTTTTACTGATTTTACCCAGCGCTCCGCGAAAGCATTCAAATTTTGGGACATCGCTGGAAGCTTTAAGGCTTTGATTCCGGCAGTATTCATGATCGTATCCACCTGTGCGGTATATTTTGTATCACGATCATGAATCAGGTATTTTGCGCCATTAAGTTCGCCGTCCCGGCCGGTTAAGTTTCTGACGATCTGTGCCATCCATTCTCCATTGGGATGGGCGGTGATTCCGCCAATGACGATTTTCCGAGTTTTGACTTGAATGAAAAAGAGCACATAGTAAGTAACCAGTCCGAAAGGAGTCCAAACTTCAGCAGTAAAGAAATCCGTAGCCCAAATTACATCTTTATGAATTTTCAAAAACTCAGACCATGACATACCGCCTTTCAGTCTTTCTCTTGATGGATTTAAGCCATTCCGGCGCATAATATTGGCAACCGTCGTACTGGAAACATAATAGCCAATGTTTTGCTCCGGCAATGCGGTCATATCCCCGCGTTTTATTTTCTCTGGAGCATTTCATTACGAACTGCTCAATTTCAACATCAACTTTAGGCCGGCCGACCTTGCGTTTAACTTCTGATGAATCAAATTTTTGCGCGATCAGTTTTTTATGCCAGCGCAGAATGGTTTCAGGTCTGACAATGGTCACGACCTCAAACAATCTCTTCCCCAATGCCTTGGCCTTTATGACTAACTGTCTGCGTTGTTCATCGGTAAACTTCAACCGTTTACCTTTTTCTTTGAGCTGACTTTTCAATACTTGATTTTCAGCCATCAAAGAGTCAACCTCACATACAAGCTGCTCATTGATATCCAAATTCAAAAGTTGCGCCAGAAGCAGCTTCGCCGCTCTCCAGAAACGCTGTCTTCAAACTATTCCCCTTTCCATGTTTCAATAAGAAACGGAAATATATGCGTAGGAGAGCAGAAATCAATTAATTTTAAAATCTTAGCTCAAATTTATCTTTAATCGAGTTTTTTACCTTACGGGTTATTGCGCGGCAAGCGCGCAATCAACCCATATTCCTTATTCAGTCTTCTTTGTGACTTTGCGGCTTTGTGCGGGAATATGTTTAACGGGTTTTTCTTAGGACGATGGCGCTGCGGGAGGGGAGATACAGTTTCAGCATGTTGCGGATTTCATTGCCCTGCTGTTCGGGGAGGGTGAAGTAATGCTGTCCGGGGGACAGGCGGCCGTGGCCGCCGAAGTCAGGAGAGTCAGTGTCCAGTTCCAGTACATATTCTCCCGGCAGCGCTTCGACTGGATAGTCCGTGTATGATTCGGACGGGCTGAAGTTGAAGAAAAAGAACAGGCCGGCGCGTTCAAATGCCATTATCTTCTTCTCGTCATTGATGTATAACTTCTGTATTCCGGAATTGATCAGATTGTATTTTTTCGCGATTTTAACCATTTCCCGGTCAAAGGACTGAAGGAAATGGAAACGCAGGCCGGGATTGTCCGCCAGCGACCACTGCCGCCTGGCGTAATGATATGACCAGTTATTGCCTTCGCGGGGGAAATCAATCCATTCCGGATGGCCGAATTCATTGCCGATAAAGTTCAGGTAGCCGTTGCCGGCGGTGGCGAGGGTTGCCAGGCGCGCCATTTTGTGAATGGCCATGCCGCGGTCAACCAGCAGATTGCTGGAATTATTGTGCATGGCGTCATACATCTCTTTGCCGATGAGGCGGAAGATGACGGTCTGTCCGCCGACAATCGCCTGATCATGGCATTCGACATAGCTGATCGTCTTTTCATCGAGCCGCCGGTTGGTGAGTTCATGCCATAAACCGGACATGCTCCATGATTCATCCGGGATGTCGAACTGCTTGAACCAGCAGTCGGTCACGCCCATCGCCAGGCGGTAGTCGAAACCACAGCCGCATTGTTCCACCGGCGCGGCCAGTCCGGGCATGCCGCTGACATCTTCGGCAATGGTGATCGCATCCGGACGTATCTGGTGGATCACTTTGTTCGCCAGCGTCAGGTAAGTCAGTGACTCTTCGTCCACCTGGCTGCTGAAATAGTCATGATAACTGGTAAAGGCGTGCCCCAGCCCGTGATGCTTGTAGAGCATGCTGGTGATGCCGTCGAAACGGAAGCCGTCCACCTGGTATTCGTCGAGCCAGAAACGGCAGTTGGAGAGCAGAAAATGGAGCACCTGCGGTTTGGAATAGTCGAAGCAGTAGGAATCCCACGCGGAATGGCTGCCCCGCGCTCCGGCATGAAAATATTGATATTTAGTGCCGTCAAAACAGCCCAGCCCCTCAATTTCGTTGCGCACGGCATGGGAGTGGATCAGGTCAATAATCACCCGCAGGCCGAAGCCGTGGGCAACATCAACGAGTTCCTTGAATTCCTCCGGCGTGCCGAAACGGGAGGACGCTGCGAAGAAATTAGACACATGATAGCCGAACGAGCCGTAGTAAGGATGCTCCATCACGGCCATGATCTGGATGGTGTTATAACCGGAACGGATGATCCGCGGCAGCACTTCCTCCTGAAACTGGCGGTATGATGAGACTCCGGCAAACTCGCGGGACATACCGATATGAGTTTCGTAGATCAGCGGGGCTTTGCCGCTGAAATCCGGCGGGATGTTTTTCCAGCGGTAAGGTTGCGGCTGCCATACCTGGGCATTGAATATCTTAGTCTGCTGATCCTGGACTACCCGTCTGACGTAAGTCGGCAGCCGGTCGCCCGAACCGCCGCGCCAGTGGATTTTCAACCGGTAAAGCATGCCGTGGTGAATGGCGTCCGCCGGGAGCGCGGTCTCCCAGATGTCCAGTGCTCCGTCGCTTTTCCTGAGGCTGAATTTCGGCAGTTCTTTCCAGTTTGAAAAGTCGCCGACCAGAAAAATTTCGGTCGCATTTGGCGCCCATTCGCGGAAAATCCAGCCGCCGTCGCGGAAATGGAGTCCGAAAAATTCATGGCCGGACGCGAAATCGGCCAGCGAACGGCCTTCGCCGACGATATTCCGCTCCATGGCTTCGGTGCGCAGACGGCGTTCGGCAAGCTGGTCAAGGTAAGGCGCCAGATAAGAGTCCTGCCGCAGTTCGGCAGTGACATTCGGCCGGTGTTTGAACATAGACAGTTCCTTTTCGATAGACGGTATAATCATCAGCGGATGAGCTGACGTTCAAGCATCACTTCGTAAATGTCTATATATTCCTGCGCGGTTACCGAATGGTTGAACCGGGCTTTGGATTCTTTCATAATCCTGGAAATCTGCTGCGCCTTTACCGCTTTCGGCATCCGGTGGAATTTCATGGCCTGATCAATCGCCCAGCGCAGGCCGTTGCAATCATAATCTTTAAAGACGAAACCGTTGCCTTCATTTTTTTCCAGGTCGAGGTGTTCCACGGTGTCATGCAGGCCGCCGGTGTCCATGACTACTGACAGCGAACCGTAGATCGGGCTGACCATCTGCGGCAGCCCGCAGGGTTCGAATTTGGACGGCATCAGCATGAAGTCGGAGGCCGCATAACCAAGGTGTGAAAGGGCTTCGTCAAAAGCGCAGACCGCCACGCGTTTATGCAGATTATGGAATCTGACGATTTCATGGAAATATTTTTCATAAGCGCCGTTGGCGACAATTGCCACCTGGAGTTTTTCACCCCAGTAGTCGGAAACCAGTTTATAGAGGATGTCGGTCAGAAGCTGGCAGCCTTTCTGTACCGGATCAAGCCGCGACGGCCACAGGAACAGCGGCGCATTCGGATCGACATGCAGCCCGGTTTTACGCTGGAACGCCACTTTGTTTTCGACTTTTTTCTCAGCGTGATTATCCGCGTTGTAGCAGGCTTCAATCATCATGTCGGTTTCAGGATTGAAGGTTTCATCCGGCGCATTCAAAATCCCTCTGGCGCAGCCGGTTCGCTTCTTCTGGGATATTTCATATCGAATATTCCCTGGAATAAACGGATGCCGCCCTTCCACGATTTCATCGAGGAATGTCGGGCTGACAGTATTGATGAAGTGAGACGCGAAAATACCGCTGGTAAGCATGTCCACCGGATTAGTGGAACGGGATTCCTCGTAATTCAGCGGGGTGCGCTGAAAGTAAAGATTGTTCCAGAAATCGGCCGAGTCAATGCCGCGGTCTTCAATATAATCCAGCGTTATCTTCTGGGTATGGATATTGTGAACTGTGAACAGACAGGGAATACCCATGCGGCGCGCCGCCGCCGGAATCAGCCCGGTCATCCAGTCGTTGCAGTGAATCAGGTCCGGTTCCACTTTCGGAATAATGTTATTGATAATTTCGCGCTGGAAAGCCAGCGCGAACTTCAAACTGTCTTCGTGATAATTGCTGTAAACAGTATCGCGATAATAAAACACCCGGTCTTCGGCCAGATGAATCCTGGAATTGGACAGATGGCTTTTGTAAACCAGCAGTTCGCTGTTGATGAGCTTGCCCACGTCAATGTGAAACATTCTGCGGTAATGCGGCAGCGCCACATGAACGTCCGCACCCTGTTTGAACAACGCTGCCACCAGCGAAGCCGAGACGTCCGCCAGGCCGCCGGCTTTCGCCTGCAGCATGTTGGACATGTTGCCCATTCCCTCCGGCAGATACGTGATCTCCGGCGTTACAATCAGGATTCTCGGATTTTTAGGGTTGGTTGGTACTCTCATTAATTACTCCCCCGCTGCCAGATTACGCTTATTCCATAAATATATTTATTCGGCCCACTTAATGAAACCCGGAATACTGTTATCCCAGTCATGTCCGACCGGAGTCACCCGCGCCGTCAGGCCGAAACGTCCTGAATGATTGCAGGTAAGTTCATATTCATACATATAATTGCCATTGCCCAGGTCGGAGGCCAGCGTCATCAGCGCGTTATTGCTGCGCTTGATCTGGTTCTGGCTGTCAACCGGCCCGTAATAAATCTCCACATCCACATCGTCGGGCTTCAACTCGCCCAGATAGACCTTGGCGGTCGCTTTAAATTTGTCGCAGACATGCAGTGAGCCGAGATCAACGTCAGTTTGCGGGTTTTCAATATAAATCTGGTCGTGATAGCGGTCATAACGGCGCTTATTGGCAACCATTTTGACTGCTCTTTCGCCGTCGTTCTTAATCAGATCGTCATAATTTCTCAGCGCCGGCCCGTAGAACCGCTCGTAGTATTCACTGACCATCCGGATGCTGGAGAATGATCCCAGGCCCATTTTGATGGATTCCTTCATCATCCTGACCCAGCGCTGCGGCAGGTCGCCTTCTGACCGTTCGTAGAAAGTCGGAATAATATCATTTTCAATGATATTATAGAGCGCCTGTGCTTCAATTCTGTCGCGGTCATCGTTATTGTCATAACTGTCATCAGTGGGGATGCTCCAGCCGCAATCCGGAGAATAGCCTTCAACCCACCACCCGTCCAGGATACTGCAGTTGAGGACTCCGTTGATGGCGGCTTTCATGCCGGAGGTGCCGCTGGCTTCCTGCGGACGCAGCGGGGTGTTCAGCCAGACGTCCACGCCCTGGACAAGATATCTTGCCAGATTGATGTCGTAGTCTTCCAGGAAAACCATCCGGTGGCGGACATTGGCATTGTATGAGAAATTGATAATCTCCTGAATCAGCCGCTTGCCGGCTTCATCCGCGGGATGGGCCTTGCCGGCGAAGATAATCTGCACCGGGCGTTCCGGGTCGGTAAGCAGCGCCCGCAGCCGGTCAGGATCATGCAGCAGCAGACTGGCCCGTTTATAAGTGGCGAAGCGGCGCGCAAACCCGATGGTCAGAATATCCTGGTTCAGGATGTTTTTGGTGCTGATTGCTTCGCGGGACGAGGCATTGCGGTTTCTCATCTGCAGCTTCAACCGGTTACGCGCATGACGGACCAGCGTCAACCTGCACATTTCATGGGTGTGCCACAGTTCCTCGTCCGGAATATTGTCAATCATGGCTTTGTGTTTCTTGGAACACTGTATCTCCATCCAGCCGGGACTCAGGTAATGATCGAACAGCACTTTGTTGCGTTCGGCTATCCAGGAAGCGACATGAACGCCGTTGGTGATATGCGAGATTGGAATTTCGTCGATCGGACGTTCGGGCCACAAATCTTTCCACATTTTTCTGGCGACTTCGCCATGAAGGCGGCTGACGCCGTTGGAGAAATTGGCCATGCGCAGTCCGAGAATGGTCATGGACATTTCATGCGCGTCTTTATTCTGCGGCGGCATGCCCCAGTTAAGCACCCGGTTGACGTCAATGCCCATTTCGTTCATCAGGATTTCAAGATACGGTTTCAGCAGGCCGACTTCAAACACTTCGTTGCCGGCGGGAACCGGCGTATGAGTGGTGAAAATATTGGAACGCCAGACAATTGTCACTGCGGTATCGAAATCCACCTTCTGCGTCTGCATCAGATATGCGATGCGGGCAAGACTCAGGAACGCGGCATGACCTTCATTCATGTGGCACACGGACGGAACATAACCCATTTTAATCAGAGCCTGAAACCCGCCGATGCCGAGCAGCAGTTCCTGATGCAGCCGCATACGCTTGTCTCCGCCGTACAGCCGCCAGGTTATTTCCTTGAAATCCGGGGGATTTTCAGGTATTTCAGTATCAAGCAGAATCAGCGGAATATTGCCGACATTCATCTGCCAGACGGCGGCCGTAACTTCACGGTCAAGCAGCCGCAGTTTAACATTCACTTCGTTGCCGTCTTTATCCTTGGCGCGGGTCACCGGCATGTAATTAAGTTCATTTTCCGGATAGCGTTCATTCTGGTAGCCGTTGCTGTCAAGCTGCTGCTTGAAGTATCCCTGCCGGTAAAGCAACCCGACGCTGACAATCGGCAGATTCAAATCGGATGCCGCTTTCAAATGATCGCCGGCCAGTACGCCCAGTCCGCCTGAATAGAGGCGCAGGCTTTCGTGAATCCCGTATTCCAGCGAAAAGTAGGCAGTGCGTCTTTCCTCAATACCGATATCCTGTTTGACATGTTTCCGGTATATTACTTCAACACTCCTGAGAATTTCCAGAAACCCTTTGTCGTGGGCGAGTTCTTCAAGATGCTCCTGTGACACCAAATTAAGAAACAGGCGGCTGTTGCCGTGAACCGCGCGCCAGAGCGAAATATCAATCCGGCGGAACAGTTCGATGGCTTCATAATTCCAGCACCACCACATATTGAACGAAAGTTCATCCAGAAAACTGAGCTGTTCCGGAATTCTCGGATTGACATTGAAGAGTTTTAATTTTTCCATAATTTATTCTTTCCATAAGGTTGTCCGGAATTGCACCAGCCGTCGCTTATCCGGATTATAAACAGTTGATTATCAGGATTTTTGCATCAGCAAAAATAATCCTTGTAAATTTGCAGGCTTAAACCCTCCTGAAAAAATCTAAAAACTGTGTTCTCGTACACAGGCGGTCTTAAATTCACCACTGCGCATACAATAACAGACAGAGGCGGATAGTTCAAATCCGCTTCGGCCTGATTTTATCAAATATTAGAGAATGAATCCAGACGGCAAAACATTTAATGAGGACGTTCAGGCCAATAAACACCCTCCGGAAAACGGCCGGTCATATTAATTCAATATTTTTGATTGGAAAAATTCAGTCAACAGCGATAACGCTGTTGAGCGTTCCCATTTCATTCGGCCTGAAATTGGGATTGCCGGGATCAACGCACCAGGTGTCATTGATGTAATATTTGTACTCGTAAGTGCCGGTGCCCAGCATTACCGCACCCTGAAAAATCCCGTTATTCTCCTTGTCGGTAAGCTGTTTTTTGGTGCAGTCCCAGTCATTGAAATCACCGGCTAAAAACACGCTGCTGCCAGGCTTGGTCTGGACTTCAAATATTACTCTTTTGCGTCCCGCTGTCGAGGTTGAGGCGCTTTTCACGATCTTCTTGGTTGCCATTTTCATTTCCTCCTTAGTTACATATTTAAAACCGCATTCCCTGTACCCCTGCAATGCGGCGCTCCCTTTTACGTAATCAAGTCATTATGCCGTAAAATGGTTAAAATCATGGTATAACTTGCTTAATTACTTTTAATATAGCATAAATATTGAAGATGTCTATTTTAAATTTAAAATCTTATAAACTCTGAACAATTCCGTAATACCCCATGCCTGCGCTCCGCAGCCGCGCCAGAAATGCGGCGAGTCGCCGTCCAGTATCTCCGGCGTATGACAGGGCACGCCGCTGTTGATGACTTCCGACGATGACATCAGCAGCGATGCGGCACGGACACGGCATTTTTCGCCGCCGATCATGAACAGCGCTTCGCAATACGAGGGGAACGGCCAGGTCCAGGCGGTGCCGTTATGATAAGCCGGTTTGCGTCTGGTGTCTTCATCGCCTTTATAAGTTCCCCAGTATGGCCAGGACGGATCGTTGAGCAGTCCGCCCAGGTGGAAGACCGGCAGCGGATATTTAACCTGCCGGTCAGCCAGGGTGCGGATAGCGCCCGGAATAATCAGTTGTTCGCAGGCGGACAAAATTGACATCTGAACCTTGTGTCCGGTAACCAGTCCCAGCGTAATTGCAAACAATTGATTGGACCGGCAGGCATCATCGGCTGCCGCGCGCCGCGCCGGCGTTCCCGGCCGGGCATGGAGACAGTCACTTAAATATCCGTTGTCTTTCAAATAGAAAAGCGCTTCAAAGTTCTTCCTGACTTCTTCGCGCAGTTCAGCCCAGTCTCCGGACGGGTCTATTTCGGCGAGCAGCTGCAGCGCGGCATGCCATAGCGCCTGTATTTCCACCGGATAGCCTTCGCGGGGAGTTCCCGCCGGATAGTTGGTATCCATCCAGGTGAAATGGGAAGGACTGAAAATAAGGCCGGTTTCGGGGTCCATGATGATGCCGTTCGGCGTGCCGCTGCGGTAATGTCTGCCGATTGAAACAAGTATCTGCCGGAGCGTCCGTCCGCCGCAGTCTTCGTCCAGGATGTAATCGCCGCCGGCCGCTTTGATATAATCCGCGACGGCGGTGAAGAACCACAGCGGCGCATCGCTGGTCTCGCGGTTGGACACGTCGCCGCCGCGGATGACGTTGGGAATGGTTCCCTGCCATTCAAATCTGGCGAACTGGCGGCAGATGTCTCTGGCTTCGGTCATGTAGCCGGCGGCAATCATGCCGCGCAGGCAGATCAGCGTATCCCTGCCCCAGTCCAGAAACCACGGATAACCCGCAATAACGGTCTTCGAATCATCCCGTCTTACCACGAAATGCTTGATGGCGCGCAGCATGGCGTCTTCCGGATTCATGATTTCCGGCAGTTCCACGCCGTTCGCGGATCGGGGCTCGGATTCCGGCGCGGCAAGGTTGATGCCGGCGGACAGGGTCGCCGATTCGCCGCCGCCCAGATGAAATTCGAAAAATCCGGGGCTGAACAAGTCGGTATGTGATTCCAGGCCGCGCTCCGCCTCCAGCGGCAGCGGGACCATATAGCGCCATTCCGGCTGACAGGCGAAAGTTCCCGCCGACAGCCGCATCGTCAGGTTGCGCTGGCCGGACGGATTGAAATCGAAGCCGCCGGACTGCGGCCGCACCGCCGCCGGGAAAGCGTTTTCCGGACCGGTATGGGCCTTGGTCACTTCATGGTTGCAGCGATCCTCGATGTCCGGACGCAGAATGATTTTTACTTTGTTTTCATCTATAAGCGCGGTTTCGCCGTCGTCGCAGGCCTGAGGCCGGTAGAAATGGAGCTGAACATAATTTTTGTCATGAGCCATTTCCAGCGAAAGTTGAAGCTGGATGGTTTTGCCCTGCCCGACCGGCACGCTGAACAGCCATTGCACGGTATTGTCCAGACCGGCGGTAAACCTTATCAGACAGGCCGGATTCAACTCCTGCGAATAGTCGCAATATACGATCCAGCCGCGGCAGCGGGTGAACATCACGGAACGGTCAACCGGAAATGCCCGGTTGCAGTTGCCGGCCAGAATCGCGTCATATTTGCTGGCAAGCATGCTCCAGGCGCCGCGCACCTGGCTCATGCCGCCCAGATCGTTTGTGCACAGCGCATAAAGATCGTTTTTGCGGGTGTCCTTGCCGGGGTAAAGCGTTCTGAACCGCACATATTCAGGGGCGGACAGCAGCAGCAGCGCTCCATGCGAACGGACGACATGATGGTCCTCGAATGAAATTAAATTAATTTGCAGATGCTTATTGGCGTCAAGTTTTCTGCAAACCGGCTGAATGATGGTGAAATGCTCTCCGCCATGCAGCGGCAGACTTTCCGCAAAGCTCAAAGTGGTATCGCCGTCTTTGATTTCCGCCCGGAACGGATGCTGCGACCGGATGGTCAGCAGATGTTCCTCCGGAATCATGACGGTGCGCCGCTGATCAACTCCGTCGCGCCAGTTCACTACCGGCGGCAGATCCATGCCGAATAATTCCGCACAGAGCGCGGCAGGGTCTTTGCGCAGCAGTTCCGCCAGGCGTCCGAGATCGCCGGCCCGGCGGCTGATGTCGCCGAAACCTTCAGCGCGGGTAATAATCTCCAGCAGCATTGTCCGGAAGCGCTGTTCAAGAATCCGCTCAGGAACAGTCCGGTGTTCAGACAATGTTTTGTTCAGCAAATCGTAATCGGTGCCATCGGTTGAAAGACAGTAGACCTTCCCCGGCGGCAGGGCGCAGCGGAGCCCGTCGCCTAAATTCTCGCAAAAAATCTTCTCCCCGCCGAGAAGATCGGTAAATCCGCCCGCCGGAACATCAAACCGTTTCTTCGTCCAGTGAACACCGTTGAAAGACTTTTCATCCAGATTGACCAGTATCAGCAGATGTTTACTGCCGTCCGCTGAAGTCCTGGCCAGCGCCAGACTGTTCTCGTGCCCGGTATGAATCAGCTCGATTCTGGCGCCGGCATGAAACGCCGGATGAATTTCCAGCAAAGTCTGGAGACGGCGGAGAAAGTCTATCTGATTATTTTCCTTGCCCCAGTTTATCGGTTCCGCATCATGGACGTTAACTTGCGCTTCCGCAAACCATTCCACGCCGTTAGTGAAACCGAATGCCCCGTTCTGGGAGAACAGCGCGCATAACGCATTGCGCATCATGGAGTATTCTCTGGAGCGCGCCGCCAGGCGGCTGTTGTCGTGGGTTTCAGAAAAATGCACCTGGAGGCCTTTGGAATATCCGGCGCTGATGGACCCCGGCAGATAGTTTGAAATCTGATGGCGGTCATAGTTCTGGAACAGTTCGGAATATGCCCAGTTTAGGCCGGCGCTGCCCAGCAGCCGTTCGGTCACCCGCACCGGACCGCCCAATCCCTCCAGCAGAAAGATCGTTTCCGGATATTCCGTGCGGACTTTGGCGACGATATATTCCCAGGCTTCATAAGGCAGCATATAACCGGCGTCGCAGCGGAAGCCGTCAACGCCTTTGCGGCACCAGTACAGGAACACTTCCGCCATCAGCGCATGCACTTCCGGCTTCCGGTATTCCAGCTTGCAGAGGTCGGCCCAAGTCACGCCCCAGGCGCCGGGAGAAACGAATGCCCCGTCCTCTTTCCGGACAAACCAGTCCGGATGATCAATCTGGACTTTCGACGCCCAGCCGGTATGGTTGACCGGAATATCAATAAAAATCCGGGCATTGCGGGCGTGGACCGCGTCAATGAGTTCCACGAACTGCTCCATCGGCGTGGCTTTGACGTCAAATTCGGCATACGCCGGATTAACGTTGAAAAAATCCAGCGCCGCGAACGGGCTGCCGAAACGTCCCATCCGCGCATAAGTTGTCGGTTCCGGATGGATTGGCAGCAGCTGAATGATCCGGCTTCTCAGTTTTTCCGTAATGAGATCAAGATTGCGGATCACCTGCCGGAAAGTGCCGGAAGGCGGAATTACGGCGTAGCCTTTCTCGTCCAGCAGATTGACTGATTCGGATTCTTTCTGGCGCATTGTCCGCCCTGCCAGGTTGGGCCCGAACTGCCTCACGAACAGCGTGTACATGGTATTGGCGCAGACTTCGGACGCAGGCTCCACTTTTATTTTGGTGTTTTCACCTTTGACCCATTGCGGCCGGCCGGCGCTGTTTTCCAGAAACCAGGCTTTGGCTTCGAAACAGCCGACTTCGACCAGCGGCAGCGTGATTTTGAACTGCGTGTCGCTGACGCGCGACATCGCCAGATCATGCCAGTCTCTGGCCAGCACCGCTTCCTCTTTTTCCGTATGCGCAATGATTTCCCGGCGGCGCACCGCCGCGCAGCCGATATTGGTGCGCAGAAAAGCGTTCCCCTGCATCGGATAGTCCAGTTCCAGATCGAACTCCAGGCTGTCGCCGCACTGTTGCAGTAATTCCCTATTGGGTAATGGTGTCTGTTTCAACCTGACCTCCGCAAATGCTTACAATAAATTCTAAAGTTCTAAAGTTCTAAAATTCAGTCCAGCTTGCTGGTGCCGCGACTGCTGTATCTAAAGTTTTTACCAGTCACCAGTCACCAGTCACCAAGCTTCATTTGTTCCCAATGAAAATTATCGCGATTCCGCAATTAGTCAACAGCGGATTCCGGAAATTATAAGGCATTACCGCCGGTGTCGCTAATGAAAGCCGGAACCGTTAAAACCTTTTTCACCACAGAGGGCACGGAGAACACGGAGAACAGCCTTTTTTTACCACGAAACACACGAAAAAATCAAAGACACGAAATAAACAAAACCAGAGTCAGCTAATGTACGCGTTCCACGCAAACATTCGCTGACTCGCCTTTTCATTTGTTCCATTTCTGTATTACTTTCGTGCTTTTCGTGTGGTTCGTGGTTAAAGTGTATTTCTGTATTCCCGGGTTTCATCTGCATTCATCTGCTCCCGCAGATGCTGCACATTTTGGACACCGGTTCCCCTCATTTTGGACACTCCCCGAGCAGAAACGCTAAACCATACAGAACAGCCTTTTTTCACCACAGAGTTCTTAGCGCGGCATAGCCGCAACCAAAAAATACACCTTAACCACG
>JBAWXM010000065.1:0-18588 GCA_037144075.1 Lentisphaerota bacterium
ACAGCCGTTTTTCACCTTAAGAAATGACTGCAATTACTTATTGAACACGAATGGGGAAAACTCTGAACAGTCCATCGCCAACGCTTTGGCGATGGCGAAAAAAACGGTTGATATGATAAAAACCCGCTTCAGCAAATCCGGCAAAACTCTACTTCTGGTCGGGCACGGGAATTCCGGCTCTACGCTTCTTCGCGTACTTACTGCTGCGAAAGAAATTAATTCCGGACTAAAAAACACCGGAATGTGGATGGCGGAGGAGCAGCCGGACGGAAGTTTTAAGTTGAAGCTTCTGAACGACAAGCCTTATTCAGAACACAAGAAACACGGCAAACCGGACTCAGCAAGTAAATAAAACGAAGTTTGGTTTGCCTGTATGGAGTACGATCAGGCTGAAAAAGATGGTCGGGATGGAGAGATTCGAACTCTCGACCTTTTGACCCCCAGTCAAACGTTTTAAGTACAAATCTTGGCAGATGTTTCAAGAATGCTTCAAAAAGTCCGGTTTTAAGTCTTGCAATGGCGAGAGTGTCGATATATATTCCTGACTAATAAATAACCACAAGCCAGAGTATATAATATGGCAGTATGCAGACGAAAAACAAGCAGCGGATTAACAGAAGAGTACCATTTCCGGTTCATGCAGGGCGGTAAACTCTATCTCGGAGTATGCGAAGGCTGCACCAAGATTGAAGATGCTCAGGAGTTCGAGAAAGCCAAACGGATAACAGCTAAAAATCTAACTGCACAGAAAAGCGTCAAGGCCCTGGTTGAGAACTTCAAGGAGGAGCTTGCAGGCGGCGAGAAGATAGAATTGAAGAATGCCTATGAGCAGGCATTAAAGAAGCCTCGCCGGTTCAAGTCTTCAGATACACAAAAGGCCGTAAAGCGATCATACTGGCGCGACTTCATATTATATATAGGAAAGCATTACCCCGAGTTAATATTCGTTTCTGACATTCAAAAACGGCATGCTGAAGAGTATATCCATTTCATTAGAGAAAATGGCCGGTTTGATAAAACAGTAGTGTTCAGCAATACCATGAAGAAAGATAAGGGCGAGAGTACTTATCTGCGTAAAGAGAAGAAACTTTCAGCGCGAAGCCTCAATATGTTTCATGAAACTATGTCAGAGGTATTTGCGCTGCTTGGTAAAGATGCCGGCCTTCAGGATAACCCATTCGATGATATTCCCAAAGTTGAAGACGACAGCGAGAGCCGCGAGGCGTTTTCGGAAAGCGAACTGAAACTTATTCGTGACAATTGGGATGAGTTTATCCGCAGGATATTCATGACTGGATTTTTTACGGCCTTGCGCGAAGGCGATATCTGCACCCTGAAAATCAAAGAAGTGCTTTTTGATATTCGAATCATCCGGCGCAAACTTCTCAAGACTGGAAAGATAGTAGAAATTCCTATCATGGCACCGCTTGAAAGTTTCCTGCGAGAGCAGATTGCTATTGCAGGAGATAGCGAGTATGTTTTCCCCGATCTGGCAAAGATGTATCTTGAGAATCCTTCAGGAATCAGCTACAGGGTGAAAACATTTTTGGAAGGCTTAGGGATAAAGACAACCAAGAAAGTAGAAGGCCGCGACAGAGAAGTAAGCATTAAAGACGTGCATTCTCTGAGGCATACGTTCTGTTATTTTGCCGGAGTAGCAGGAATCCCCCTGGTGATCGTGCAAAGTATTGTCGGTCACATGACACCGGAAATGACCTCTCACTATATGGCCCATGCCGACCGCGCGGCCAAGCATGAAAAAATGCTGCTGCTTCCGGACCTTATGAAAGAGATAGAAGTTCAGAGTTCCAGGAAGATAAACCTCGAGAAGAAAAGAAAACTCCTGCTGGACTATATCGCCACAGCAGGAGAGAAAGAAATTAAGCACCTCGAGAAACTTATTCTCAAGCCCTGAGCATCACTTCATAGCAGACAACCGGTCCTATCCACTCGATGAACTTGCGAGCCTCGGACTTCTCGAACTTAATTTCATCGGTAATTTTCAGGCTGTTAGCAATCGGCTTTAGCGTGATAGCTTTTCCTGTCTTAAAAATAGCTAGAATAGTGTTGTTATGTTTGGCCTTGGTCTTAACCATTACCATGTCGCCGTCAGCCGGAAACTCATCGCCGGCCACGAACACCAGCGCATTTTTAGGGATTGACGGCATCCAGGAATCATCTTTCAGCCTGATCGCGAACATTCCTTTCGGTAATTCCTTCTTGGCGTGAAACTCCGCGGATTCCTTAGATTTGGATTTCGCGTAAGAGTCGAAAGATTCAACCAGGCTGTCGTACTGGCCGGCATCTTCTATTGAGATAATAGGTATCATGGCCGGAATATATCTTGGAGCTGTGTATTTATCCGGAACTCCTGCAAGAGTATCTTGATACTCTTCTTTTCCGGCATCATTGATAAAAATGCGGTCCTTCGGAAGATATTGTTTAATCAATGGAAATAGTTTCTGCCAGCGCGGAGGAGTGATTCCGCATCCTATCTTGCGCCACTTGATAATAGCCGGAGGCTTGACGTTCATTTTTTGGGCGAGGTCGGATGCAGGCATTTCGTTTGCTGACAGATAGTCATTGATCGCGGCGATAATGTTGCTGTCTACTTTCATAGCTACCCCCTCTTTTCAATTGTGGTTTTTGGTTTCCATAGTTATTACACTATACAGTTAATATAATGCCAAAGTCTGGTTAAGTCAAGTTTTTTCATATTTGTGTATTTATTTTCAATCTTTTTTTGATTTAACTATTGCTTTTTATGTTTATAAACTATATTATATAATCGTACGGTTAAAATAAGAAATATTAACAGTTAATAACGAGGTTAAAATGGAAACAAAAGAGAGTAGCAAATTTAATCTTACCGGCTTCACGGTATTGATTAAAGATCGGCAGGTAATTAATATCCTGCAAGAAAACAAAAACAAAGGCATTCCGCACACTTCAACCGCAGAGCTTGCCTTGAGCGATTACCTTGGAGTTGAGTTCAAACGGCGCAGAGGAGCCAGAAGGCCGCTTCCGAACTTCGACTACGAGAAAAAAAGCGGTATTTTGATTGCGCTCAAGGCTCCTGAATTAATTATCGCGCTGGTTAATCTCAGAGACAATGAGGGTATATCGCCGGCCTTTGCGGTAGAAAATGCAATCACCAAACGTTACGGAGCGGCAAAGGCATCATGAACAGCGCGGCGTGTAACATTCCCGATAATATAGCGGCATCCGTGGCGATGTTGTTACAGCCTTACGGCGTTGACTTCAAGGGTCTGTTGCAGTCCAGGAGCAATTCCGATAATGGCATTGAACGGAAATATATCACTGCGGCACAGGCTTCCGTATACTGCGGAATATCTCAGAAGACTATCCGTGACAAAGCTCTGGCCGGAGTAATCAGTTCTATCAGAATCGGCAAGAGCGAAAAAAGCAGGGTTCTGATTGAAAAAGTAAGTCTTGATTCATGGCTGGAAAGTTTCAGCCGGAAAAATAACCATAACACAGGAGAGTAACAAAATGCCGAAAGAAGACAAAAACGGTGCGAATTTGCCAGCGTTGGTGATCGCAGAAGAAACAATCTCCGCTCTGGACAGGGCGGCACAATCCGGATTGATTGCTTCCAAGGAAGCCAGTCAGTTTAAGAAAATGGCGATGATTGCCGGAAGTATCGGAGAGCTCCGCGCTCTTCTCACTCCTAAAGTCATGGCTCCGGTAATGGCCCTGCAAGGTTCCGCTATCGGATTTCTGACAGACAAGGACCAGGCAGGCGGTTACAGCGTTGATGCCGTAAAAGACTGCCTGATTGAATCCACTCTGCGAGGCGTGTATCCGGTCGGTAATGAGTTCAATATCATCGCCGGACGCTGCTACGTCACTAAGGAAGGTTACGGCGGCTTGCTACGGCGCGAAGTCCAGAACCTTGAGTATATGATTACTCCTGGAATACCGCGTAATGTCGGAGAGACCGGCGCAATCGTTAAAATGAAAATCGAATGGACGCTGTCCGGCGTGAAGAAAGAAAAAGAACTTGAGCTCTGCATCAAGGTTAATCGCGGCATGGGTTCCGATGCTATCATCGGCAAAGCTACGAGAAAATCGAGAGCATGGCTCTACACCACGATCACCGGCAAAGAACTCGGAGAGGGCGAAGTTGGTGATTCTCTCGCTGAAGGCGCAATTGACGTGAAAGCTACTCCGGCATCGCCGTTTGAAAAGCCTCCGGTTGACGGTGGACTGACTGAAGAGGAAAAGGCCGCTGCCATCAAGCAGGAACAGGCTGAATCCGGCAATCTTATCCCGATGTAATCAATAACCACACAGAGCGGTGTAATAGCCGCTCTCTATTCTTTTGAGGAAACTATGAATAATAAACATCATCCCTTTTCACCTTCCAGACTTGAACAGCAGCGGCTTTGCCCTGGTTCCTATGTTATGCAAATCGGGCTTGAAGAGGTAGAGAACGAATATAATGCAGAAGGTCATTTGCTGCATGATAGAGTAGCTACAGGCAACTTTCAAGGCCTTGACACGGCTCAAGTCTCAACTGTTCAGGGCTGTCTTGATTTCCTTGCAACCCTTCTCAGTGAAGGCGATCAGGTGTTCTATGAAATTCCGCTCACTATCATGGACGGAGTAGGAACCCTGCTAACGGAAGGCACCGCGGACGTGGTAATACTCCATGCTGACGGCAGACTGACTATCATTGATTGGAAGTTCGGCTGGATTCCGGTTAAGGCAGCGAATGAGAACATTCAGCTTGCCACTTACGCGGTCGGAGCAATGCAGAAGTACAATAAAACTTCCTGCACTGTTTATGTCTATCAGCCGCGCATCAGGAACGTGAGCAATTATACGTTCCAGCATCCCGAGGTTATCATCATGAACATTGAGAATATCATCAATAAGGCCAGACAGCCTGCAATAGTGCTGAATGCCGGCCAGTCTCAATGCCGTTACTGCCTTGCTCGTTTATCCTGTCCGGCGTTCAGAGTTAACTTTCAGAAATTAGCTGCTTCTCGCGGCGATTACGATCTGTCCAACTCTAAACACCTGGAAGAGCTTTACGAGGTCTCCAAAGCCGCCAAAGACTTCATAAAAGAGATTGAAGAGTGTCTTAAAAAGTACATTGCCGATAATGGCAAATGCGGCAAGTATATCATTGAAACGAAAGAGGGCAGCAGAAAGCTCGGTGACGCTTCTATGGTGTATGACCGCGTGAAAGAGTGGCTCACTCCGAAAGAGTTCAATTCAGTGTGCAATATCGGGATAGGAAAGTTTGAAACTATCTGCTGTGACAAAATCATAGCGGAATACAAAGCAAAAGGAGAAAAGATAACGAAAGATGAAGCGAAAAAACGGCTCATGGTTATTATTGGAGATCTGATCACCAGAGACAACCCCACAAAAAGTATCACGGTGGAAGGGGCCGCTTAAAATGCAGTTCCTTTGTAACAAAAAGGTATAAACAGATGTCTGACGAAAAGAAATATTACTGGCTTAAACTTAAAAAGGACTTTTTCAAAAGGCATGATGTTCTGATTATAGAATCAATGCCCAATGGAAAAGACTATTTATTATTTTATCTGAAACTGCTCGTGGAAAGCGTAGACCATGAGGGAGAGCTTAGATTCAGCGAAACTATTCCTTACGATCAAAATATGCTGGCAACCATTACGAATACCAATATTGATATTGTCAGAAGCGCAATGAAGATATTCATTGAGTTAAAGATGATGGAAGTACTTGAAGATAAGACTATTTATTTGAATGAAATCAATAAAATGCTTGGCAGCGAAACCTCGTGGGCAGTTCAAAAACGCAGGCAGCGCAATCAAATAAGTGGACAATGTCCACTTGATGTCCTGCCTGTGTCCGGTGACTGTCCGAAAGTGTCCGAAATTCGTCCACCAGAGTTAGAGATAGAGTTAGAGATAGAGAGAATCCCCCCTACCCCCCTTTCGGGGGAAGATGTGATTGATAAAAATATTTTAATCCAGGCAGCGGAAAGAATACTTGCCAAACATCCAAAGGTTGTTAAGCCGACAGAATCAGCCGTTGATGTTATAAACGCCGTAAAACGCGAATACGACAAAGGCAAGACCATGAAAGAGGCGATTGCATACATTGAGGCGCGGACGGAACTCTATGCGTCTATCGTCACGCAATGGCCCCATAAAGACCATCGCTACATTGCCGGCTCAAATAACTGGTACGCATCCGGAAGCTACATGGAGAAAGAAAAAATCTGGAAAGACAAAATTGACCCTGAAAATAGAAAGTACAACCCGAAAATTGTAAAACCTGTAGACCCGAACGAGGGAAGTTCTGACATTGAAATGACTTAACGGAGTAGTTTAAAAATGACCACAGCAGCAGTAAAAATTAGCACAGTTGGAGATTTTCTGGGAAAACTGATAGAGGTAAGCGCGGAACCGTATCAGGTTGAATCGCATGACAATAACCCGAAATATGCAAAAAGACTTGAATATTTCAAGCGTGAATTTAAAGCAACCGGAATGGATTTAATCCCTGCCAGTTTTTTAGATTACTGCACAAAATATTCATTTCAGCATGTTAAAAAAGGTTTGTTCTTTTTCGGAGGAACTGGAACCGGCAAGACAAGCAGGGCCGTGTTTATTAAAAATACTTTCGGCATAAAATTGCAAATCGCCAATATCCTTTTCGAGGCATACAAGACGGACGGGCCGGAATACGCGCTTGAACTGTCCAAGGTGTCGCTGAATAACAGGCTTGATAGCTATTCACCGTTCAGTGAAGATTTAATCATTGACGAACTTGGAGCGGAGCCGGCCAGCGCAAATATATTCGGCACTACCTGCTATCCCCTGGCTGAAATTATCGAGCAGCGTTATTTGATGTTTTCGCGGCATGGAGCTTTAACTCACTTCACCAGCAATAAATCATTGCCGGAAATGCGCGAAGTTTACGGTGAAAGGGCATTCTCAAGGCTGAATGAAATGTGTTATAAGCCTATTGGCATAACTGGAAATGACCGCAGGATTGTTAAGACAGCTTGAAGATTTTTGAGCATGAGCTATATTTACCGGAATCAAAACTGGAGTGTAATGACCATGAAGAAAGTTATTTTTCTGCTATTCATTCTATCGTGTGTTGTGGTTTCGGTATTTTCTGATGATTTGACCGTCAAGGGTAAAGTCTACAAAGACTATGAGATTACCGGGTGTAGTCTGGAAGGTATCGAAGTAAGTCATTCATCCGGAATAATCACAGTTGCACCTGAAGACTGGCCCGGAGAGCGTCAGGACGAAATAACCAAATACAAAAACCAGATTGAAAAACTTAAAACCGCGCAGCAGAATCCCGTTAAAGTCGAAAAGAAAGCAGAGCCCAAGGTTGAAAATAAGCTGCCGGAAAATGCCATTTGCCTCATCTTCAAGGTTATCGGAGTGGAAAACGGCGCACTACTGGGCTCTGTTAATGCTGTGGAGTGGAGCAAGAAGAATAATATTTCAACACAAGAAAAAACTAGGGCAGTTTCAGGATTTGCTCAATACGGTAAAGTTACCAAAGAAATAGAAAAAGAATATTCTCGTAGCAGCAAAGGGATGCAAGATTATCTCTCCCTTGGTCAATTTTCTAAGGATATTGATGAATCTTTAAAAATTGTCTATGTCACCGGCATAGATACATCTGAATATACAGATGACCAGCAGGTGGTTATAGCCGGCATCCGCTCTGGAACACATAAATATATTGCTGTAAATGGAGCTGCCCGTACTGTTCCAAAGTTTACCGCAGTTAAAAAATAACCACAGGAAAATAAAAATGAGTGAAAGCGTTATTGCTACATGTTCAGGATGTAAAACTAGCATTGAAGCAGGGGAAGAGTATTTTGGAGAAGATGCAAAGTGTCCGCAATGCGGAAAAACTCTTTATATTCCATATCCGGAACCAAAAGATATTTCTCCTATTATATCTAAGAAATCCATTAACAAAGCATGTCCGTATTGCGGAGAAACTATTCTATCAGTCGCTAAAAAATGTAAACATTGTGGAGAATTTCTTGATGATAAAATTAAAAATAGCATAGGGTCTAAATCTTTTTATAAAAAATCCATTGACCTTGGGCTTGCTTTATTAATCTGCCCGACGCTTTTTTTATTTTTCTGCTGGTATTATATTCCGACTCTTAGAATGTATCAAAATCCAGGAGCCCAATTAACATTGATTGCGCTTCTCAATCTATTCATTACCGCAATATTAATTGCAGTAGAATATAACTCTTTTACATTAACAGGGAAAAAGAATGAATATTCAGCCGCAAAATGGTTTTTTCTGACAATCTTGTGCTGGATAATAGTATATCCTGCATACATGTATTGCAGATCAAAATACGGAGGTAAAAACTTGCTCTTTGGAGCAATCATTATCGCTATTTTATTTGCAGGAACTGTCTGTATGATGTCCATAGCAATTCAAAAAAATGATAATGATATAGATCAGAAAATACGAGAAGCACAAAATTTACTTTCAAAATAACTTTTTCTACTTGCATTAAATACTATTTTATGCTATAATATTAATAGACTGACCTGAATCAGTCTCGCCAGTTTTAAAAGAGACATCACTCTTGGCGTAAACAAAACAATGTTGAAGTTTTCGGGCGATTCTTAGGGTTTGATGGTGAAGCCGGTCACAGGTGATGCTGGTCTGGTAAGGAGTTCAGGCTCCGACCCATCGAACCCTTTTTTATTGCCCGGAAGAGGAGGCTCAAAATGAGCAGTAACAGTTTCCAAATGTCCGTGTTCTCTTTTGAACAGGCCGCGGTCCGCGTAGTTAATCAAGAAAATGGTCCATGGTTCGTTGCAGCCGATGTATGCAAGGTGTTGAAGATTAAAAACACAAAGCAAGCCTGCGATCAACTTGACGAAGACGAAAAGGGTATATCTAAAACATATACCCCTGGCGGCGCACAGGACTTATTAACAATTTCCGAATCCGGCCTGTATGCTCTTATCATGCGATCAAACAAGCCGAATGCCAAAGTATTCCGGAAATGGGTTACTTCCGAAGTGCTGCCTGCTATCAGACAGACCGGAAGTTTTAGCGCGACCGGCAAACCGGCACCGACCGACCCGCTGGAAATCGTTGAAATGGCACTGGCCGGCATGAAGCAGGAACGCGCCAGGGCGAATCTGCTGCAGCAGGAAAATGCGGCAATGAAACCACTCGCGGACTATGCCGAAGATGTTCTCTTCGGTAAGAACCTGGTCACGATGAACGTGATAGCCGCTGAAATCGGCACGTCAGCCGTAAAGCTCTATCAGTTCCTCAAGTCGAAAGAAGTGCTTTATAAGACCGGCAAAACGTGGTACACGTTCAGCAACTGGCGCGATCTGGGATTATTCGGCTATGCTACTCATAAGTTCGTAGTGGACGGCGAGGCGCATTCAGTCGAATATCTGAAAGTCACCCAGAAGGGCCGCGCCTTCATCAAGGAACTCTGGAAGTATCACGGCGGCAATAGCGAGCGCAATCTGGCGCATAAAGTCTATCAGCAGATATTCGAGCCTCGGGCAGTGATTCCATGCTCTCAGGTTGGAGTTGATACCCTGCTCGGAACTGCTGAAAGTGTGGGAGACTGCCGGTTCAAGTGCTTCAATGCTGCTGCCGGAAATCTCACCTTGAGAAAAGACAGTGAGTTAAACCTCGGTTTCTAGCATGTTATAATTCTATCATGGCCGGTGCAATTCCGGCCTTTTTTATTAAAAATCATAATATTTTCTATATTTTTCCACTATATTAAAGATATTAACTTGCATTATTGTTAATATGTAGTATAATATACTATATAAATATAATTAATAAACGCTCAGCAATGAGTAACAAAAAACCACATTATAGAAATGATGGAGAGTTTTAGACAGAACCCGAATCAAATTATCATCGGATAGAGATTTCTCGTGTACACAATGTTAAACAAATTAACCGGAGACCGGTAAAAATGGAAGAGCTTGAAATATACGGAGACGGCGCGAACGGCAACGAACATAAGTTTCTGGTAGTTGTCAGCGGCGGCGTGGTTGATAGAGGAATCGGAGCTTATGAATACTTCGGGTTCCGCGGTAATGACAAACAGCTTTCTCTTGAAGTCGAGATTGAAGAGGTTTATCTGGTACGCGGTTCCAGACAGAGAAAAATCAGGAATCCGGAAAAGCTATCATGCTATAACGTGTTGTGTGAGAAGGCTTATAAGCAGCTTAAAGACGCTGCATAAAATAACCACAAAGGAGTGTGTATTATGACATTCAGATCGTATGTGTTGAGAATCAGAAAAGAGAGACGGAACCGGAGAATAAAGCATATCGCCTGCGCGGTTGCAGAGGCGGTATTAGCCTTCATCGTGGTCTCGTTACTCGTGGAGGTGTTCAAATGATGATTATAAAAAAGGTTATCTATTATTCCGGAACGCTTGGCAAAAAGGTTACTTCTCTTGAGGAGCTGGTAAATCTGGCAGAGCAGAAAAGGGCGGTTGCAACCAGCAGAGACGGCGGCAAGACTGCAATCAATGTTTTTCCGGCTTCCACGATGCTTTACAGGCAGGCCAAGGACGCTTATGGCTTGCTTCAAACTGGAACCCTGTACGAATACATCAATATGAGTAAGAAATGCAGGAAGTGTATCGGTAAAGTTTCAGCAGAAAGCGACCGCGAGGTTTGCGATCATTGCTTTGCCGTAGCGTGCTGCGTGAACAGCAAGGAGCTTTACGAGGAACTGGAAAGCACTGCTGAATCACTCAACGAGGCGATTGAAATGCAGGGCGATAAAGTTGATAAAGATACCCTTCACGGCTGGCAGGCGGCGCGTGATGATGCCTGGAACTTACTGAGGAGACTGGAGAAATGACCTTATACAAAGACGAAAGTATTTTCATGTTGCTGAAAGTTCATCCGGAAACCCTGCGAAAGATCGCGCAAGTCAGAAAGCGCAAGGGTCTCAAAACCGAAGTACGGCGCGGCAGTATCCGGAGCGTATTCTATCACAATAAGAAAACCGGCCAGACTATCATCGAAACCAGGGAGACTAAATCATGAATAACAGTTTGATTCAATGGCCTCGCGCAAAGTACTGGAGCCATGCCTATAATCCGTTTGTGGGCTGCGAGAAGATTTCAGAAGGTTGCCAGAACTGCTATGCCGCTGTAGTGGTCAAGCGTTTCGGCATCAATGGCGGCAGCTTTGCTCCTCAGCTCATGCCGAATGCGAAACCGCCGAAGAGCGGCGTTGTATTCGTCGTCAATATGACTGATATTTTTGGGGAGTGGAATAGCGATGAAAACATTCATAATTGTTTAACCGGCTTATCGGCGCAAGTAACAAATCTTGTTTTGACTAAAAGATCATCCAGAATGCAATGTTTTTTGTCATTATACGGCGATACGATAAAAAATGAAAACATCTTGTACGGCGTTACCTGCGAGAATCAGCCGCGAGCAGATGAGCGTATTCCGCATTTGCTGGCCGCTGGTGTTCAAAATCGCTGGCTGTCTCTTGAGCCGCTGCTGGGGCCGATAGATTTTAAAAAAGAATGGTTTTATGCAGATAATGAAAAAACCTGCCGGAATAGAGATTTATTATTACACCGGCATCTGCATTTCTGTCCTGAATGCCTCCCGCAAACATGCGGCGGGATAAATGGTATAATCGTCGGTGCTGAATCGATCGGCAACAAAGCAGGCCGCGAATGTAAAATCGAATGGATTGAGCACATTGTAGAATATTGCCGCCTGGATCGCATTCCGGTTTTTGTCAAGCAACTCCATATCGGAGGCAAGCTGGTTGACGACATCAACAAATTTCCAGAGCACTTGCGAATCAGACAGGTTCCATGGTTTTGAAAAAAGATTAAAGTTTTCTATTTTTACCGCTTGCATTAAATATATTAACTTGTTATAATATTAATATAATTAAAAATAACCAGTTAAAACAGGAAGCGGTAAGAATGGAAACTGCCCCAGAATGTTTTGAAAATCTTCAATTCGGCAAAAAGCCTGAATGTCCAGCCTGCGAGTTCTCGGAATCCTGCAAACTCTATTTCAAAACTGAAAACAAGATGGAACGCCGTTGCGGTCATGTGAGCTATGAAGCTATCGCATACAGCAAGCAGGTTGCTTCCAAAGAGGAACCGGAAGAGGTCATTGAGTTTGTTGAACCAACAGCGGAGCCGCAGCACGAGATAGACGAAAACGAACTGAAATACTCCGATGAAGATTTTCTCAAGTTGATGATGTTCATGCTCAGAATAGATGATTATTCCCTGGGAGTAGTCGAGAGCGTGATTAACGGCAACCTGCTAACTGCCAGCGATGCTGCTAGAGCTTTCAACGTATCACGGCAGGCAATGCACCGCAAGATAGTTGACTCTGTCCGCAAGCATAGCGAACTTAGATCGATATTCAAAATCAATCTGAGCCGCTGCAAGAAACTGAGAGACGAAAATTTAAACCACGGCAAGCGCGATAAAGCCGCTTCCGAAAAAGAACAATTGGAGCTTCTATAATGGCAAGTCTGAATAAAGTTATCATAATGGGTATTCTCACCAGAAACCCCGATCTGAAAAGAACCGGCAGCGGTACCGCGGTCTGTGAAATAGGTCTGGCCCTCAATCGCAAAGGCACCGGCAAGGCAAAAGATGAAGTTTGCTTCGTTGATGTCGTAGTCTGGGGCAAGACTGCGGAGAGTTGCGGCAAGTATCTTTCAAAGGGTTCGACTGCAATGTTTGAAGGCCGGCTCAGTCTGGAACAATGGACGGATAGTGCATCCGGCGCAAGACGTTCCAGAATGAAGGTTATCGCGGAATCTGTTCAGTTCATATCTTCATCCGGGAAAGCGGACAACTCGCGCCAGAGCCCCGATTCCGGAGAAAATGGTAAGAGTTCCGGCACTCCTGAACAATTCAATGAGAATGATTACCCTGACGGTGAAAATTTTGACGATGTGAGGTTTTAATATGGTTGAGTGTTTTCCTGATAAAAAATATGACATTATTTATGCCGATCCTCCGTGGATGGAAAAAGGAGCTGGAAAGCAATGCAGGGGGGCGCAGTTGCACTATCCACTTATGCCGACTGCTGAAATTATGGCAATGCCTATTGGGTCAATCGCCAAAGATGACTGTCATTTGTATTTGTGGGTTACGAATAATTTTCTTCCGGACGGTCTTGCAGTTATGACTGCTTGGGGATTTGAATATAAAACCTGTATCACCTGGGCGAAAGACAAGATAGGAATAGGCCAGTATTTTCGAGGGCAGACAGAACACATTCTATTCGGTGTAAAGGGGTCTATTAAGTATAAGATAGATGAATACGGCAGGAGACAACAGGCGACAACATTGCTGAATGCTCCACGCACTGAGCATTCCAGAAAACCATATACTGCAAGACAGATAATCGAGAAGGTAAGTGATAGAATTGGTTTTGACAAGATAGAGCTTTTTGCTAGAGAGATTTATGCAGGCTGGGATTCCTGGGGCAATCAAAATTTTAACGAGCAATTAACAATGGATTTAAAATGAAAAGGAACTCACTAAATGCGGAAAGCCTCAATCTCTGGGAATGCTGCGGCAACCTCTATTCAGCAGGGGTTGCGAAATGTTCAAAATGCCACAAATCGCGTTTTGATAATCGCTCTGAACAATGTCCACACCCCGAGCGCGAATGTAATGAATCACCTGCATTGGAGTTGCCGGCATCGTTTGCGCCGCTTCTGGAAGGATTTACTGGAAGAGTCACTGTCTGGATTGAACGCCACAGTCCAAGGGAGCTTGACGATGATAACTTTATCGCCGGATGCAAGGAACTTAGAGACGCGATTGCCGAAATCCTTGGCCGGAAAGGTGATTCAGAGAGCGACGGCATCACATTCAAATACAGTCAGCAGAAAAAATCATGCCAAAAAGTGATTATTTCAGTTTATGCAGATAATATATTAAGTTAATTTATTTAATATATTACTGGCAATATGGTTAATATCATGTATAATATACATATAGAATAAATTTCTATAAAATAAAAAACCACAGGGAGTTACAAAAAATGGAAGCGAAAAAAGTAAACCAGAAAGCGGCAAGAGTGCTTGAGCGTCTCTATCAGGCCATGTTTGACGGTCCGGATATGGTAGAGGAAGTTGGACATGCTTTGTTCAAAAAGAATTCTACCTATCTGCCGGTTAACGTTGAACAGACATGGCGGCTTATTTCCAAGAAAAACAGCGAGGATTATCATTCCAGTCCTTCTATCATCAGTGTCATGCACTTCGGCGAGCAAAACGGCGATCTGATGCGCGACCCCGATGTTACCTTCTTGAGAGTTGAAGAAAGCACGTTCATTCCTCTCACCTTCCAGAACGATTACGCCGGATTCTACGGCGAGTATGCCGATGTTAACGATGACGGCACCATAAACCTTACCGAACCCATGAAACAGGCTGATTTGGCCCTGTTCTGTGACGACTGGATGGAAAACATTAACGATCAGCAGGAGCTCGGAGTAGCATGAAAATCTATACTGGATATTACGCGAATATGAAGATGTACAGAGAGAAAGGTCTCTGCCTTATCGCTATCTCGCTGGGAGTTCCTCCGTGGGCTCCTGGCCTCCCAAACATGCGCTCTTTGAATCCGCTCAAGAACATGCTCAAGATGGAGCGAGAAGAGTACGAACCGATGTATAATGCCATTCTCAAAGGCTTGGACTGCAAGGAACTCGTTGCCAAACTTGAAGTAATATCAGGCGGCAAGGACGTTGTTTTGCTCTGCTTCGAGAAGCCGACCGATTTCTGCCACCGCCAGTTAGTAGCAGCTTGGCTTACGGAAAACGGCTATGAAGCAGGCGAGTTTTTCATTGCTGTCAAGCTCGCAGATACCAGACCGGTTAAAAAGAAACCTCAGCAAATGGAGTTGTTTTAATCATGGAAACAGGAACCAAGAGCCTTCTTTTCGGCGTTCACCAGTTCATCTGGCATCCGCTAACAGTGCTGATAGCTTGGATTTGGCTGTATAAGCGTTTCCCAAGCTGGCGCGAGTTGGTCTGCATGTTTGTCCATGACTGGGGCTATTGGGGCAAAACCAACATGGACGATGAGGAGGGCGAAAAGCATCCGGAACTCGGAGCCAACATAGTCCTGAAACTGTTTGGAGACAGTAACGACTGCTATTATTACTATCTCTGTCTGCTGCATTCCAGACACTATGCGAGAAAATTCGGTTCAACCCCCTCCCCTCTATGCTGGGCCGATAAAGCGAGCATAGCGTTTGAACCGCGCTGGTTCTATCTTCTCAGAGCGCGTCTCAGCGGTGAATTGAAAGAGTACAGGAGAATGTCGGCCGCTGCCGGTTTTATTCCATTAACGGATAGCAACCGCGAGTGGTTTTTCTGGATTAAAACCAAGCAAATAATGATGGGCCGTGAAAAGCGCGGCGATGTCGTACCGTATCAAAATACTATCAGGGAGAGTA
Source organism: Lentisphaerota bacterium (assembly GCA_037144075.1). Classification (GTDB taxonomy): domain Bacteria; phylum Verrucomicrobiota; class Lentisphaeria; order Victivallales; family Victivallaceae; genus CAIPAT01. The sequence goes on from JBAWXM010000065.1 coordinate 15,496, forward strand.
CTGTAAAATGAAAACAAAACAAACGATGTATGGCGGAAAGAACGGAATTGATATTGTTTTGATGGGTGTTGTGGGTGATAAATTATGCGTTGTAGGTTCTGGTGGAAGTATCAGTCGTAATCTAAAAATAGCAAGAGAGCAAAACCTCGCCTTAGTTAAGATGGAAACTATCAGGTTTAGACGCGCATCAAAAAAGGATGATAAATAAAAATGTTCATCGGCTCAATAGATCAGCCCTCGCGGATAATCTGCGAGAATATTAATATATAATATATAATATATATCATGAAGTTTATATATAGTAATTAAATAATATATAATATATATGAATTTTTATAAGGTTTATAAATGACCCAAAAACAACAATCAAAGAAAAGTAAAACTGATAGATTATTTATCTTATGTGATGGAGACAGTATCTACGGAGTAAGTATTTATCTATTTATCGGAACCTATGCAAAATATAGTAAATATATTCAAAAAGAATATAACATAGCACCAGAAGATCAGAAATTCTTTGGAGCATCATTTCAGACTATTTATCATGAATCAGGTAAAATGGAATGCGGTATTATATGGATGCCTTTATTTAAACAGAGTTTTTCTAACTGGATGACTCTTTCTCATGAATGCTTACATGCTGCAATGAAAATACTTGAAAAGTGCTCTGTTAAAATTTCTTTTTCTAATCATGAATCATTGGCATATCTTCAAGAGCATCTTCTTTCAACGGCATGGAATAAGCTAACTGAGAATAAAAGAAACAACCGTAATACAAAGTAATACAACATAAAATAGGAGTATTTTATATGGCAAAATGCAAATATAATGAATCTTTACCTATGGCGGCTGAAGGATATGCCAGGCGCGGCTTAACAGATGAACAGATAGCCGCTAACCTTGGCATTTCCGTAGATACTTTCTATCAGTACATTAAACGTTTCCCAGAGTTTTCCGAGGCCTTAAAAAGAGGGAAGGCTCCTGTTGACATTCAGGTTGAAAACGCCTTGCTGAAACGTGCTTTAGGGTATAAATACAAAGAAACTACAAGAGAGGCGTTGCCGGATTCAGACGGAGAGGGTAGCAAGCTCAAGGTAACAAAGGTAGTGACTAAAGAGGTTTCTCCGGACGTTACCGCTCAAATCTTTTGGCTCAAGAATAGACGGCCTGACTTATGGAAAGATAGAACCGATAACAATCACAGTATTGATCTAACACAGCCGATTAAGTTTGTTGTAGACAAGGATGATATACAAGCATGATAGAGCCTGCTAGCAGTTTTCAAAAGACTCCTGACCAGATAGAAGCTGTCAGATTAATGATAAATCAGGCAGTAGCTCATATTCTCTTATTTGGCGGCTCTCGCTCCGGCAAAACCCTTATTATATTACGGCAAATAATACTCAGGGCTTTGAAATCTAAAGGTTCATGTCATTGTGTACTAAGAAGGCACCAAGTAGACGTTAAACGCGCTATCTGGTTAGGTACGCTGCCTAAATTATTAGCACTTTGCTTTCCGCAGGGCAAAGTAAAGACATATGAACAGGCAATGCGCTTAATCCTTCCAAATAAATCAGAGGTATGGTTTGGAGGGTTGGATAAAGACGATAAGATATTAGGGAATGAATACGCCACGATGTTTTTTAACGAGATTTCCGAAATAGCTTACGAACAGATTGAAATAGCTCAATCGCGTCTTGCTCAACGCTGTCCGGAAATAATTAATAAGTTCTTTTATGATTGCAACCCTCCGTCTAAGTCGCATTGGAGTTATAAGCTTTTTGCTGAAAAAATACACCCTTTTGAAAATACTAAGTTGTCAAATCCTGACTTGTACGGATTTATGAGGCTAAACCCAGAAGGAAACCGCGATAATCTTGCCCTTGGATATATTGAGAATACTTTACAGGGAATGTCTGAAAGAAAAAAACAACGTTTTTTATATGGATTATGGGCCGATGATAGCGAGAATGCTCTCTGGAAGCGCGAAGCCATGATTAACCCATTCCGCGTAAAGTCTGCGCCTGAAGGACTTGAGCGAATAGTTGTGGCGATAGACCCGGCAGTAACGAAAAAGGAAACTTCGGACGCGACCGGCATTATCATTGTCGGAATGAAGAAAGGACATTATTACGTTCTGGATGACCGGACGCTTATTGGCAGTCCGATAGAATGGGGTAACACGGCAATCAATGCCTATCATGAGTTCCACGCTGACAGGGTAGTTGCCGAAGTGAATCAGGGCGGCGATCTGGTACAGTCCAACTTGCGGAACATAGACAGAACGATAAGTTACCGCGGAGTGAGAGCCACCCGGGGCAAGATAGTCAGAGCGGAGCCGATTGCTGCGCTTTATGAGCAAGGACTGGTTCACCATGTCGGTTCATTCCCTCTTCTGGAAGATGAAATGTGCTGTTTTACTGGTTCTGATAACGAGGATAGTCCTGACAGGCTTGATGCTCTGGTTTGGGCTCTCTCTGATTTATCGGGCCGCGCCTGTGGAAATCGTGCTATTCCGGCATAAATTTTCTTTATTTTCGATTATTTTTCACTTTTTCTTAATTTTCTTTGTTATATTAACTAAATTAACTTGCTTTATGGTTAATATCATGTATAATATAGTTATAACATAAATTTAATAACCACAAGGAGCCAAGCAGATGAGTAACCCTTCTAAGATTAAGATCACGATAGAACTGGACGCAACCAAGATCACCGGCAGCAAGGAATTGATTGAGCAGCTTACGGATGTCGGACATGAAATTACCTGTCTGGCACAAGGCGACTGCGAGAGTACTGAATTCAATCTTTATGACAGCGAGCATAACATGATCGGCCATTGTATGGCTGAATCAGTCAAATAACCAACAGGAGATAATATGAAAAAGTTCGAGTTCACTGGCGAAGTCAAAACGTATTTCGGAATCAAACTGCTCCAAATCCGCGCCTGCATCAAATTCGGCAATGTCGAAGTTGGTGAAGTTGGTGGCTGGATTGAAAAAGAATCGAATATCGATTCGTCCGGCGATGCTTGGGTGTCCGGCAATGCTCAGGTGTACTGCGATGCTCGGGTGTCCGGCAATGCTCAGGTGT
>JBAWXM010000066.1:0-18549 GCA_037144075.1 Lentisphaerota bacterium
AACACATGTCCACATACTGTGTTTTGAGCGTAAGTTACCCACAGTCGGCGACTCTACTCCGACGAGCTTGGCAGGGCCCATTCTCGTCTTCATCGCCGCCTATGGATAACTTACAATCGCGTTTCGCGTGCTTAATGCCTTGATAATCAAAGATATTAAGATCATAATCAGTGATCATGGCAAACTTTTTGAATTTGTTCATTGATTTCCAAGATTTGAGCTTGGCCACGAAAACACCGAAAGAGCCAAAAAATATAGCTTTCATGTCTGTTTTAGTGTGGATTGAGCATTGACCAGTAGGGCGTGCGCTCTGCGTTCCCGTTTCTTCCGACGAGTGGGGAACCCATTCTCGAAACAGGGAAAGCGCACTCCGCAGCATCCGTCCTGTACCGCAGGTGCGGCATTGGGATAACCAGTAAATAGGGGGAGTACCGATTTCTTCGGGGACTACCGTTCAAATAAAAATTAAATTGAGCTCAAACCCCAAAGAAGAAAGAGGACTGGACTTTGACAGAACCAAATTATATAATAGGGAGGTAATTTCAAAAGTAGTCAGAATTCAGATACCAGTAGTCAGAATAATTGGAAAACGAACTGGATTTTAGTTAGAATTTCATTCTGAATTCTGGATTCTGTCTTCTGAATTCCCGCAAAACGCGAGTTTTGCAATTGGCTCTAGGTGCTAAAATATGCTACTATTGGTACATATGCAAATTTCATTTTGCATATTTCTTGCATAAAATGGTCGGGGCAGAGAGATTTGAACTCTCGACCTTCTGCGCCCAAGGCAGACGCGCTAGCCAGGCTGCGCTATACCCCGATTAAAGTCTGAATAAAATAACCACAATTTCTGTTATCGCAAGGAAAGTAACAAAAAAAAGATCAATTACGCAGGTCGCCGTATGGACGGTCTTCCCAGTCTGCCGGACGGTTTTGCGGAAGACTGCTGTATCCGCGCCTTTCCTGTTCAGTAATACACCCACCGGCAAAGACAACAATCATAATCAATAATAAGTATATAAAGAATGAATTGTTCGTCTTCAGGCCTTGCGGCAATTGTTGCGCCGTCATAAACAACCTTTGATTATTTTTTCTCTGCCGGTGCAGGCGCAACTTTCTCGTCAGCGGCTTTATTTCCCGCCGGCGCTGCTTTTGCAGCCTCTGTTTTCGCAGGCGTCTCCGCAGTCGCAGCCTTTTTTAAAAATCTGTTTGGCAGGGAATTCAAAAGGTTATATTCTTTCATTTCCAGCACCTGAATTCCTACAGATCCGGCCAGACACAGAAATGCGATAACAATTACAATTAAATAGTATTTAGAATTAAACATCAGGTTTCCTGCCTTATTTGCTCATTGCCGCGACTGCGTCACTGGATAAATAAACGGTATCGCCGATCTTCACTTCGCGATCTCCGGTGGAACCGGGAATAACATTGGCGATTGAGCAGTTATCGTGTACTTTTATGATTTTGATTCTGCCGACATATTGAGTATTGTCCCCTTCAAGTCCGCGAGCGACAACCATATCGATGTTACTGGTGATTTTAGGATTGACCGGATTGGTCTTGTTGCCGATGGCCTGTTCAACTTTGGTGTTTGCGCCAAGATCAACCACGACAAAGCCGTATTTCCGGTTGATATCGATGATTTTACCCTGCACGGCCATTCTAGCTTCCGGACTGCCCTCTGCCCAAAGTTTGAAATCATCCTTGACGGTGCCGCTCGGATTGATGATCAATTTCAATTTGGCGATCTGATCTTCCTTGCCTCTGAGGTCTTTCTGGAGGTTCTGGATATTGGAGTCTTTGCCTTTTATGGTTGACTGCATGGATGCCAGTTGATTTTTGGTGCTTTCCAGAGCGGATTTGGCGGAACTAAAATCGTTTTTCATTTTCTGGGCGGCATCAGAGATGCTTCTGATTGAGCTTGAGTAGGAATTGTCACTCATGTCCGGGCTACTGCTGCCGAGAATCTGGGCAAGCTGTGTGAAAGAATCATTGTAACTGCCGATTCTAGTCTTAACATTCATAATTTTAGAGTCTAATTTACGCATCTCACTGGAATATTCCGGCGTTTTAAGTGCATCCTGGGAAATGGAAACATCGAGTTTAGACGCCGTATCGCAGATTTGCCTGACAATGCCGTCCTGGCGTTCTTTCAAGTCTTTAACCCAGTCAAAAACGCTATTCTGGGCTGTCATATAACCACTAATCTTCATGAAATCATCAGCCTGCGGCACGTTTTTCATTTCGGTCACAGTCGCGATCTTTTTGATTGTCGAACCAAGATCATCGCGCTGCTGAATTATCTTCTGCGCCTGCTGGGTCAATTTGGTCAGATTGCCGTCAAGCTCGGAATATTTTTCATGGCTGAGCACTTCCGGAGAAAGCGATTTTGCGATGCTTGTGCCGCTGCCTTTGTCCAGTTCGGCCGCTGTCTGATTGACAACTACGGCCATCTTTCCCCAGCCTTTTACCATTTGTTCGCGCTTTTCAAACAGGAAATATGAAAACACAGCTGAAGCTATCGCGAGAAGCAGAATCAAGATACTCAAAATAATATTTACTATTTTCATTGCCAACTCCTGTAAATTATAAACAAAAACACCGCACAAACAAAAATTACAATAAAACTCTAAAAATTAGCACTGTAAAAACTTTTTTCAAATCTTTGCCGAGTGATTTATAAAAACTTTCAGTCAAAATCTGCAAAATGCATAAAAGACCAGGCTTTTAATCAAAAAAAGACGGGATTTACAGCAATAGATCAGCACTTAAGATTTGCCTTCAGATTTTATTGCGTCTGAATTCCCTGCTTTTACGCCTTGATCTTTAACGTTTTTGTCCGGCTTCGAATCATTGCTGATAACCGGTTTTTTATCTGCCGGAGCATCATTCTTTTTAATTTCATCCGTGACGTCTGTACTGTTTTTCAATTCTGCCGCTTTCGCCTTGTCCTGCTTTTCCGCTAACTTATCAAGATACTCGTCTATGGGGTTTTTTAACTCACTCTTTTTTTTCTCTTTCTCCGGCGTCTTTTTCACTGCGGCTTCGGCAGACTTCGGCTGAATTGCAGGTTCGGCTTTAAAATTTGAGCCGTATTTAATATCATTTTTTTTAACTTGCGGAGTGCTCGCCCTGGAGCGGATAAAATCCTGCATGGTTGCCCTGTACTGTTCCGGTGTCAATTCTCCACTGTTGAGACTTTCAAGTTTTTCCATCTGATAGCCAACCCTGGTGTTGCCGCGGGTTGAAGTACTGCCGGAAATACTGGAACTGGGAATGAACTGGTCTTTCATATAAGGATCATAGCGGGTCAAGTCTTTCAGCAGCGCCCTGTCTTCTTTGGCGCTCTGGCTGTTCGGCCCCACCCTGCTTTGATAAACCATATCTGCTGAAGTCCTGCCGTAATTACTGGCGGCATCCGCCGGAATGGAGAGCAAACAAAATGTTCCTGCCAGGATAAACAGTCCATCAAGTATTTTCATAACCCGTTCTCCACTTATATTTTTAGAAACGAATCATATAATTATAATATAGCACATTAAATAAAAAACACATTCCACTTATTGCCATATGCGCAGAGAGACGTCTATCGCAAAACTATTTCCGATTGAAATGCTATATTGCCGGACTCATTCCTGCCTTCCACATAATGCGCTCCGTAATCATTTACTGCCAAAACAGTTACAGTTTCACCGGATTTCAAATCAGAAATAAAATTCATACGGACTTCGCAAATATTAAACTCGTTGTCATTCTGAGCAGCCAGCGCGTCCTGCGCCAGCGCAAAATATTCCGCGTTGTTCAAGTGCCCATTGATATCAATGGCGGAAGGCCTGATCTGCTGCGTAAATATTTCTGTGCATTCGACCGGCTCAATCTTTGGCAGAGTCTTTGCCAGGAAAGGTTTATCCTCATTCCGCGGGATTATTGAACCCAGCGTTTCTATTTTTTTCGGACGGTAACTTTTTGCATCGAGCAGCAGCCAGGCGCTGGACGCCCGGCAGACCGGACGCCCGTTCCTGCCCTGAACAACAAATTCGCGCATGGCAAAAAATTTTTCGGCGGTTCTCGGCCAGGTTTCGACGCTTAGCTGTTCGCCGGGGCACGGGTAATTTTCGATGGTGATAAGAATGCGGCATAAGACCCAGAGCAGATTCCGTGCGGCCAGATCATCAACTCCGACGCCGATATGCGCGGCATGTCTGGCGGCAGCCTCCTGCAGATAATCCGCCAGGGCGCGCAGCTTCAACCGTCCATTCGCATCAACTTCACTGTGCCTGACCTCGAACGATTCCTGCCATACCGGCAATACTGTTCCGCGCTTGTCTGAATCAATCATTATGTTTATCCAGTCTCCATATATAACACTTATTATAATATACGGGAATACCCGGCGTTTGCAACTATACACTGCACGGCTGAATATTTAACAGGATTATGGATTGGATTTTAAGTTAAGAATCGAGTAAGAGGGGGCCATTGCTGCCCCGTCCTCTCACACCTCCGGACGTAAAGTTCCGCATCCGGCGGCTCCAAAGTTAAAACTTCAGTTAATCTTCAAATCCATCAGGGACACAAACACAATCGAATCAAAGAATCATTAATGGAAAGCCTCATTCATGTGCGAGGTTCGCGAGAGACACCATTGCCCATTCGCTAATGGCTCATACTCAGTCGGGCGACTTACCCCTCATAGTCGCGCGCCCTGGCCGCACAAAAGAAAAGAGTCTTCGCCAGAAGCTAAGACTCTTTATATAACTTGATATTCAGCAGCTTACTTTACAGCAGTGCCTGAAACTTCGATTTCTCTTACCCAGAAAATTAAACCAAACGGAACCCAGGTCGATGAATAGCGGGATTGAATGTCAATAACACGGTTGGCGCCATCCTCCCTGGCGGCCCTGGTCAGCAGATACATGCTGTTATCCAGCGTGACAGTGTCTTTGAACGCCGCAGACTTGCCGGTATCATTAGGACTGCCGGAAAATATCGGAAACGCGTTAAAGAGATAGGCTCCGTAAATTTGCGAATTGATATGGGCGACTGCCTGAACTTTAGGCGCAGTTGTGGCCCCCATCCCGTTGAACGTCTGAGTAGTGCGTACCGTTGAGCATCCGGAAAAACCGGCAGTCAATGCGATTGCCGCAACCAGTGAAAACAATATTCTAACCATTTTATCCTCCATGGTTCTATTATTTTAATTAAGAAAGATAAACTTAACCGCAAAAATATCAAATCAAAAAACGGTTAAAATATGCTTATTTGTTACATTCTCTAGATAATGCCCTATGTCCGATATCCCTGCGGTAAAAACAGTCTTTCCATTTAATCTTCCCGGCTGCGGCATACGCGTTCTGAATCGCTTCACGGATTGAGCGGCCGCGGGCTGTCACGCCAAGCACGCGCCCGCCGGCATTGACGACCTTGCCATCTTTAAAAGCGGTTCCTGCATGAAAAACGACTGCCCCGGTGGCGTCCGCATCCTCAAGTCCGCTTATTTCAAAGCCTTTTTCATACGCTTCAGGATAACCGCCGGAGGCCATTACCACGCATACGGAAGGATCGTCAGACCATTTTATTTCCGCTTCGGCAAGTCTGCCGTCAGCGGTTTTCATCATCACGTCCAGCAAATCGCTGTCCAGACGGCGCAGCACCGCCTGCACCTCCGGATCGCCGAACCGAACATTGAACTCAAGCACTTTCGGACCGTCCGCGGTAACCATGATTCCGACAAAAATAATTCCCCTGAAATAGAGTTTCTCCTGCTGCACGCCGCGCAGAAAGTTATCCAGGACATCCCGTTTGATAACCGCCATCACCTTATCATCCACGACCGGCGCTGGCGAATAAGCGCCCATGCCGCCAGTATTCGGACCAAGGTCATTGTCCAGCGCACGTTTATGATCCTGCGAAGAAACCAGCGGCACAATAGTATTGCCGTCGCACAGCGCCAGGATTGAAGCCTCTTCGCCGAAAAGACATTCTTCCACCAGCACCCTGCTGCCGGCGGAACCGAAAGCGCCTTCGAAACATGAAGTCACAAAGTCAGTCGCGCTTTTCGCGTCATAAGCCACCAGCACACCTTTTCCGGCGGCCAGGCCGTCAGCCTTGATGACGATACCCTTCGCGCCGTCGTGAAATTTACGGTTGACAAATTCATTGGCTTCGCCGGCATTACTGAAAGTGCCGGCTTCGGCTGTGGGAATATTATATTTCCGCATGAAGTCTTTCGCATAAGTTTTGCTGCCTTCAAGTTGCGCGGCAATCTTGTCAGGCCCGAAAACCTTCAGTCCGCGGGCTTTGAACACGTCCACCACGCCGTCGCATAGCGGCGCTTCCGGCCCGACAACGGTAAAATCAATCGTGCTGCCGGATGCGAAATCTGCCAGTTGTTCAAGTTCTGATACAGGAATGTTGACGCATTCAGCCTCCTGCGCGATTCCGGCATTGCCCGGGGCACAGTAAATTTTCCTGACCATTCCGCTCTGCCGTAGCTTCCAGCAGAGAACATGTTCTCTGCCGCCGCTGCCAATAACCAAAATATTCATCTCCGCCTCCATGCATTATTATATCAATACTACTATTCAATCGGGGATATATTGTTCATTTTTTGAACAAATCCTGAACCAGCTTTCCCGTGTCCAGGCAAGCGGATAGTATAGATTTACCGTACCAGTTTGTCAAGAAGCAAATTCCTATTACTGTCAGAATATGCAACATTGGCTGTTTTCGATCCGACTGACAAGCTATATAAAGATCGCATGAAGGATGAACACTATAAAGACGGCCGCGAGACGCTCATCCAGCAATCTATGTCAACTTTTCTGCCGTGAATGAGGAGAGTATTGAAAAAATGGCTGATTTTGACAATTGAAAATCTCCATTTGCATTGCAGAATTGAAAAAAAAATGGAAATGGATGCGAAAATAATAAATTTTGTGCTACTTTAAGTGTTTATAAATGAATTGACAATGGACTTTTTGTATAAAAATATAACCGGAAAAGAAAGAACATGAACAAGTACAGAACTCATAACTGTTCAGAGCTGCGCAAGGGAGACGTCGGAACTAAAGTTAAACTGGCGGGCTGGATTCACAGCGTCCGTGATCACGGCGGGGTGATTTTTATTGACCTGCGCGACCATTACGGTCTTACTCAGGTGGTAATTGATCCGCAGCAGGCGTTTTATCAGTCTCTGGAACGCTGGCGCGTTGAAACCGTCGTGGCGTTTGAAGGCGCGGTAGTGGCGCGCATCCCGGAAACCATCAATCCCAAGCTGGCTACCGGCGAGATCGAAGTTGTCGCTGAAGCCATGGAAATACTGGGTGAATGTGAAGTTCTGCCGTTCCAGATTGCCAAGGACGAGCAGACTCCGGAAGCGATGCGCCTGAAGTACCGCTTCCTTGACCTCCGCCGCGAAAAACTGCACAAAAACATAATTCTGCGTTCACAGGTGATTTCGGAAATGCGCCGGAAAATGACTTCTCTAGGGTTCAATGAGTACCAGACGCCGATTCTTACTGCGAGTTCACCGGAAGGTGCCCGCGACTATCTGGTTCCCAGCCGTCTGCATCCCGGAAAATTCTATGCGCTGCCGCAGGCCCCGCAGCAGTTTAAGCAACTGCTGATGGTTTCCGGTTTCGACCGTTATTTCCAGATTGCTCCGTGTTTCCGTGACGAAGACGCCCGCGCCGACCGTTCACCAGGCGAATTCTACCAGCTTGATATGGAGATGAGTTTCGTGACCCAGGATGAAATTTTTGCGGTCATCGAAGATCTGTTTATGACCATTTTCAACAAATTCAGTGCCAAGAAAATTGACCAGGCGCCGTTCATCCGGCTGCCGTATGCCGAATCACTGCGGCGCTTCGGAACAGACAAACCGGATCTGCGCAATCCGCTGGAAATGATTGATGTTTCCGCGGTATTCGCCAACAGCGGTTTCCAGGCGTTTGCCGGAGCTGTTGCCGGCGGCGGCGTAGTCAGGGCGATCAAAGTTTCCGGAGTCGCCGGAAAACCGAGAAAATTCTATGACGATCTGATCAAATTCGCCCAGGAGTCCGGCGCTAAAGGCATGGCTTATATCATCTGGACTGGCGGCGAAGAGAAAAGCCCGATCGTGAAGTTCATGAGCCGCGAAGAGATTGACAAGCTGAAGCAGCTTGGCGATATTAAAGATGGCGATGCCATGTTCTTCCTGGCGGACAAGGAAAGTCTGGTTATGAATGTCGGCGGACTGGTCCGCACCGAGATCGGCAAGCAGCTCGGGCTGATTGATCCCAATGTTTTCAGATTCTGCTGGATCGTGGATTTCCCGATGTACGAAATGGATGAAGAAACCAGTAGCGTGGCATTCAGTCACAACCCGTTCTCCATGCCGCAGGGGGGGATGGACGCGTTAATAAACAAACCGCCGCTGGAAATTCTGGCTTACCAGTATGACATTGTCTGCAACGGCATCGAATTGTCCAGCGGAGCGATCCGCAACCACCGTCCTGATGTCATGTATAAAGCGTTTGAAATCGCCGGTTACAGTCCTGACGTTGTGGACAGCCGGTTCGGCGGCATGATCAACGCGTTTAAACTTGGCGCTCCTCCTCACGGCGGCATCGCCCCGGGAGTTGACCGCATCGTCATGCTGCTGGCGGACGAACCCAATATTCGCGAAGTAATCGCGTTTCCGTTCAACCAGCAGGCGCAGGACCTGATGATGAACGCTCCGGCGGAAGTTACGCCGAAACAGCTTCGCGAGCTGCATCTGAAAGTTGCGCTGCCGGAGAAAAAGCCGGAAACCGCGAAAGAACTTTCATAAATCAGGAATAGCGTGTATATTATAACATAAGCAATATAAAATGTGGAGAATTTTGATATGAGCGGAATAAAATCGTCGTCGCGTATTATGTTGAGTCTTTGGGTGTCGCTGGTTGCTATAGGCATAGCCTGGGCTGATCCCGTGGTCAAGGACGGAGATCGCGTTGCCATTGCCGGCGATTCTATTACCGAGCAGAAAATTTATTCCCGCTATATCGAAGCCTATTTGCTGGCCTGTGCCGGGCTGAAAGACGTTAAAGTCTTGCAGTTCGGATGGAGCGGAGAACGCGCTCCCGGCTTTGCCGGCCGTATGGAAAATGACACATGGAGCTGGAGCCCGACAGTCCTCACGACCTGTTACGGAATGAATGACGGCGGATATCGGGCGTACGACGAAAAAGCTGTTGGCGCGGTTTATCGCGACAATATGAAAAAAATCGTGGATTTCTTTAAAGGAAAAGGCGTTAAGGTGATTGTCGGATCCCCCGGCGTGGTTGACTCTGAAACTTACAGACGCGTTCCCAATGCTGCGGTTTATAACGAAAATCTAGGCAAACTGGCCCAAATTGACCAGGAGATAGCGCAAACTGCGAATGTCGGATTTGCCGATGTTCATGCGGTGATGATGGCTGCAATGGCTGCGGCGAAAGCTAAACTGGGCAACAGTTTCCATGTTGCCGGATCCGACGGGGTCCATCCGGCTGCGGACGGGCAGTTGCTGATGGCTTATGCATTCCTGAAAGCAATGGGATTTGATGGTCAAATTGCCGCAATAAACATGGATTTCAATGGTCAGACCAGCGTTTCCGATGGACATAAAATCGTTACGCAGAAACCAGGCATGGCGGAAATTGAGAGCGTCCGCTACCCGTTCTGTTTCAGCGGCAAGCCTGACGATCCTAACGGCACGGCCAGCATTCTGCCGTTTGTGCCGTTCCAGCAGGATTTGAACCGCTTCGAACTGAAAGTCAGCAATCTGCCGTCGGCCAATGCCGAAGTAAACTGGGGCGGACAGAAAAAAGTTTTCAGCAAGGCTGAGCTGGAAAAAGGCATCAATCTGGCGTCTGAATTTCTCGACAATCCATTTTCCGCCCAGTTTAAGCTGTTGCAGGATGAAATTTGGAACAAGCAGAACTATGAAACCTGGATGATTAAGGGTATCATTACTAATTTACGCGGAGTGGCGGCATTGCCGGACGCGGACAAGGATCCGAAATTGAAAGAAGCGGCGGAATATCTGCGGACGAAGCTGACGACCCGGCAGGCCGAACTGGATAGCAAGGCAAAAAGCTGCTTGAAGCCGGTAAAATATCAGATTAACGTTAATCCGATAAACTAAAAATCACCCATATGGGTGGCAAAAAAGGGACAAAATGATGAAAAAAGCCGGATTGTTTCTAATTATGTGTTTCTCTTTGCTGGCAAATGTTCCGGCAGTAAATCTGCTGGATTTTGTTCCCGATAATGCTGACCTGATTCTGGGGCTGCGGGTACTGGATTCGCTGAATCTGCCGCTGCTGAAAGAGTTGCGCCAGAACGACAAGGAGTTTGCCGGAAAATATACTTCCTTTGAAAAAGAACTGGAAAAGAATGGTCTTTCCGTAAAGGACATGCCTCCGCAGGCGGTAGTTTTTGGTCGTCAGGACCGCGCGTACTGGGGCATTGTCATGGACGTGACGATTCCTGAAACCAGATTTGTCGAGTTACTGCAAACCAGACTTAAAAGCGGTTACAATATTGATTATACCGTGGAAAAAGTCAACGGACAGACGGTTTACTGCCTGGAGAACAAACCAGTTAAAGTCGGCGAAACATTAGTTGACTCCGGAATGCTCGGACAGCACGACATGAAAAAAGTCGGCGTTTTTTACTTGAAACCGGATGTTGCCATGATTACGGATTATCAGGAGACCGGCCGGGTATTGGATGAAATAAAGAAAGGCACCATCAAGCAGTTTATAGATAATTCCGGAATCAACCAGCAGGCTGTCGCATGGATCATTTATCATACCTCGAAATCGGCCGCAAAGCCGGACGCATCCGTCAACGGCATGCCGGAACAGGCTGCCGGCAGTCAGCCGTTTAATTCGATGGGAATGGCACTGAACTTTAACGGTGCAGAACAGAAGGATATTGTGCTGGATGCTGTCATTGACTGCAAAAATCAAAACTCGGCGGCGATGATGGCAATGCAGGCGCAGGGGATGGTAATGCTCGGTCTGTCATCTGCATTCAAAGATAATCCGGCGCTGGCGGCAGATGTCGGCAATGCGCTGAAAGTACAGGCTGACGGCAGCAAGGTCAAAGCCAATCTGCAGTTGCCAGAAAAGTTGCACAAACAAGTCAAGGACTATCTTATTGCGCACGGTCCGGACAGCCAGACGGCAGGCGATGGCGAATTTGATGCAGTTCCGGCAAGCAAGCCAGTCCCCTTGAACAAAGCGGTTCCGGCGGCAAAACCTGCTGCGGTCAGCAGCGGCAGGGCGGATAACGCAAAATAACTAAACAGGAGATCTGGAAATGAAGAATTTAACATTAATTCTGATTCTGGCATTAACTCTTGGCGTAAACTCCAGCCTTTTCAAAAGCATTAACAGAAACCATAACATGTCCGGCCAGGCAAGAGCGGCAATGCTTGGAGTTAGAGAATCTGATAATGACGACGAGAACCAGGATGAGGACATGTATAGAAACTCCGATGACAATGAAGACGATGAAGATAATGCTGGCGGAAGCAGTGATAGCACAAGGGATAAAAAAAGCGGCTCCAGTCCTGGAGACGAAGATGCCGCGGATTAATTTTCAGAAGGATCAGTCCGTAATGAATCTTTAGCAGGAGATGCTTTGAGAAAAAGCATTAAAACAAGACTTGTCCGGCTTTGCCTTTTTATGCTTGCAGTCGCGGGAGCAGTTCTGGCGCTCTATTACCGTGATGTTATCAGGGATTTGTTTCTGGATGACACCAAATATGATCATTTAATTGTTCAGGCAGCCAGAAAATACGGAATCGACAGCCGTCTGGTCAAGGCGGTAATTTATCGTGAAAGCCGGTTTGATCCATCCGCCTGCGGCAAGGCCGGCGAGATCGGCTTGATGCAGATAATGCAGAAGTTTTCCGTCCAGGACTGGGCAAAGGAACAGGGAGTGGAGCCGCCGACGGCGGGAATGCTGTATTCGCCGCATTTGAACATTGAAATCGGCACTTGGTACCTCGCGAAAGCAATGACCCGGTGGCGTGATTTCAAATACTGCACTGAACTGGCGCTGTGTCATTATAATGCCGGAGACAAGCGGGCTCAGAGCTGGAAACCGGAATCTTATGACGGGGAAATCATGGACCGGATTAAAATTAAAAGCACTAAGAATTATGTTGAAACTATAATGAAAAAATATCGGGAATATTGCAAAAGAGGCGTAATGCAGCCATGAGGAGACTTAAAATAATACTTTCAGGCGCGATTTTTCTCTCGGCCTGTTTATATTTGTCCGTAGCGGACGATATTCCTTTCTGGCGCGAAGATTTCAGCAACACGGAGAAGAAGAATGAACTCTATGCGCCTTCGCAATGGAAACTGGAGGCAATCAAGCCGGGCGTGACCCCCACGTCGTTTTATGTGGTTAAAGACAATGTGCTTAAATCAAATAAACTTGTCGTTGACGCGAATAAAGCCAGCGGCGGCCTGATATGCAATCCGTCCAAAGAAGTGGATCTGAATAAAACTCCGATTTTGCGCTGGAGATGGCGTGTGAAGAACCTTCCTCGGGGCGGAGACGGACGCCGTCCGGATAAAGATGACCAGGCAGTAGCAATTTATATCGGTTTTAATGACTGGGTTCGCAAAAAAAGCGTTTCCTACCGTTATGAAGCAGAAACTCCCACCGGCGAGACCGGTGAGGTTAATTATGCGGCTGGTCTGGTTAATGTCAAATGGTACTGCCTCCGCAACAAGAATGACGAAACCGACAAATGGTACATAGAGGAACGCAATGTGGCCGAAGATCTAAAAAAAGCCTACGGCGTTATTCCCAAAGAATTTGCACTGAGCGTTTGCGCCAACAGCCAGTACACTAAATCACATACAGTTGCAGAACTGGACTATCTCGAGTTTGTCCCTGAAGCGAATAAATGATTTTATGAAGGGCAATAATGGAGAGGAATGTTTTATAGATGTAAAACTGTTAATTCTTAATAAAATTTTCACTCGCTGATATTGATTTTTCTTATAAATGATTTAATTTTTTAGAGATTGTCCGGTCATGAGCAAATTCCGGGTATTACCATGCAATGTTTTTTTATGATATGATTTGATTTATTGCTGGAATATTATGGCAGAACCGTTATTTTACATAATACGTAAGAGAATAAGATAGATTTGAATGGGGCATATGAATTTTCAAGAATTAATAAAGCAGATATGTACTCCATCGGTACTGGCTGAGAAAGATCAGTTTTTGATCAAAATGGCGGATTCAGCCAAAGAAATTGAGATGGCCCAGCGCCTCCGTTTTGAAGTTTTCATGCTTGAGCAGGGGAAAGCGTCTGCTGTCGCGCAGCAGGAACAGATTGACCGGGATGAGTTCGATGACTACTGTCTGCATCTGATCGTTGTTGAAAAGAAAAGCGGCTTGATCGTCGGCACCTACAGAATGCATCCCGGAGTGGTCGCCAGTTCCGGCATCGGCTTTTACTCGTCCAGAGAATACCACATTGAAGGGATCGATAAAATCGCCGAGAATACCATTGAAGTCGGACGCTCATGCGTCTCGCCGGAATACCGCAGCGGCGCGGTGGTCGCGCTGTTGTGGGCGGGCATCGCCGAGGTGCTGAAGCGCTCAAAATTAAGATACCTCCTCGGCTGCGTCAGTCTGGAGACTACAGAGCCGGCAGTAGGCTGGGCGTTGTATGAGCACTTTAAAGAGCGGAATAATTTATCTGCGGTGCTGTGCGCGACTCCGATGGATGCTTTTGTTCTGCCGCCGCCGGACGCGGCGAGAATGCAGGAGTTGCTAAATAACCGGCGCAACCTGCTGCACTTGATACCGCCATTGTTCAAGGGATACCTCCGGCTTGGAGTAGGAATTTGCGGGGCTCCGGCGCTGGATAAAGAGTTCAGTTCGATTGACTTCCTGGTATTGCTTGACCATGCTCAACTGCCGGAGAAATATTTCAAACATTTTTGCTCATAGAATCAGATGAATAGTGCAGGTTTAAAATGGTGATGTTGCGGCGTATTGTTAAACTTCTGGCAATTTGTCTATGGTTGCCGGTTACAGGTTTTTTCTCTTTTTTCGTACATATTGGCGGCTGGGGGGCAATCAAACGGGTTACATATTGTTCCCGCGTCTGGGGCCGCGGATTTATCAGGATTCTGAGTGTAAATATTACTATTATCGGCGATCCTGATTCGTTTAAAGGCGGACTGATAGTTTCAAATCACATGGGATATCTGGATATTCTGGTTCACGGCTCGATTTTTCCGATAAGGTTTACTCCGAAAATTGACATCAGGCATTGGCCGATCCTCGGGTGGTATCTCGGAATAAGCCGCCCGCTCTGGATCGACCGCAGTTCAAAACAGAAATCCATAGACGCATTTCAGCAAATTATGGCAACGATGAAACATGGAATCCCGCTGCTGGTTTATCCAGAAGGAACCAGCACTGACGGAGAAAATGGCATAAAGGCGTTTAAATCCACGCCTTTTGAGGCTGTTGCGGCCAGCGATCTTCCGATATTGCCGATAGTGACTTACTACGAGCCGATGGATGACGGGCTGCCGGTGGCATGGTTCGGTGACATGACATTAATGCCGCACCTCTGGCGGATTTTAGGATATAAGTCAATTAATGTCGAAGTTCATATTCTGCCGCAGATCAAAAGCGAAGGCAGATCGCGGAAAGAACTTGCCGAATATGTTCATAACTTAATGGAAAAAGAATACTGGAATATCAAAAGCCGCCAGCGGGAAAAAACGAAGATACAGGATGCCGCGCTGGCGTTTTAAATTAAACCATGGAGGAGTGACGGATGATTCATAAAGTTGTAATGGCGTCTTTCACGGCCGCCTGGGAGATGCTGATAGATATTCCGCTTCCAGTCTCGCTGAAAAATGCGGGAAAAGACTTTGAAGATGATGTATTTTCGCCGCTGATTCAGATGAGTTTTCCGGTTGTCGGGGTTGTGGCGGGATTGATTATTTTCTTCTTCGGCGGCGTGCTGTCGATGCTTTCCATGAAGATTGCCGGAGCAGTTATTTTTGCCATTACCCTCACTCTGCTGACGGAATTGAAAGATTCGTTCCGCAGCATGGGTGCGCTCGTTTCACTTTTTGACCAGATGATTGCCAAAAAACCGCTGGCCTATGCAATGGTCAACCTTGACAATGATGTCCGCAACGCCGCCGGACCGTTGAGCAGCCTGGTGCTGGTATTGACAATACTGCTCAAACTGTTCGCCTTCTATCTAATGTTTTACTGCGGTTATTATTACTGGATGATCGCGGTGCTGGTACTGTCGTTCACCGTACAGGGGCATCTGGCCGCCGCGCCCGCGCTGAATACCGGATTGCCGGTAATTGAAATAAATCACGAGAGCAGGCTTTATATCTGGGGCGTAGCTGGATTTTTTGTTCTATTCATTCTGTTTAAATCGCCCTATGTTTCCCTGATTGCTTTTGCCGCTGCTTTTGTCTTTGCAAATGTTGTCCGCCGGTTTTGCGAGATTAAATTTAATGGCGTGACCATAGACATTATCAGCCTTGCAGGATATATTTTTGAACTCTTTGCCCTGCTGCTTGGCGTTTTGTTTCTCAGCCGGACATAATTGCACCGCAACTAATCAGAGAAACTCGATATGGCGTCTTATAACAGGCAGATTTTTGCCGGGATGATTTTTCTGCTGACGACGGCAGCGCTGGCCGGAACTGTGCTTACTGCTCTGCTCCGCGAGAAAATGCCGTCCCGCGTCCTGGCGCAAATCGGAGATGCGCGCCGGAACGCTGAACAGAAGCTGGCCGCTGAATGGCTTCAGGCAGTGGAGAAAGGCGATTCGCGCAAGGCACTTTATGCGGCGTCATTGCTGATTGCGGCTGAAGAACCGTTGCCGCGCCCCGGCGTGGATGCAATTGCGCTTGGCAGGCAGGATGGATTGTTGCCTCTGCTTCTTGCTCCCAATTTTTCGAAGTTCGACTATTGCAGATGGCGTGATGCCTGGATGTTGAAGCATATTGCGGCGCTAATTGCAAAAAAACCTTTCCCGGTTGAAGAAATTTTGCGCTTTACCCTTGCGGCAAAGGCCGCGCCTTCCGGCATCGGCACTCTTTCCGGCCTGATTGAAGATGGCTGCCCGGATATTTATGCCCGTGCCAGACTCTTCTGCGGGCTGGCTGAGCAGGCGGGATTTGACGCCAAAATTGTCCTGCTAATTGATGCCAAAGGTGCTCCGGAATATATCTTGATAGCAGTTGCCGGAGATCAGAAAAATTGGATAGTGGATTTGACAGGCAGGAGAATCTACAAGGACAGTGATATCAATTCTTTCATGCCGCCAGGTGACTGGCCGGATGAATTGAAGAGCTCGTTTTATGGAATGAAATTGATGCTGCAACCCTCTGAATTTCAAGATTTCAGACCTGCTAATCAGGTATTAAACTATAAATTGAGGATGCTTGTTCCTGCCGCCGGTATTCCGGTTTTCGGACGTGACCCGGCGCTGCTGCTGACTGAATTCTCGAAAAACAGGCGTTATGGCAATCCGGATAAATACTCTTACTGGGATGAATCGTTCAGCGCGGTCAAAAATCTCCCGGAAACGGCAAAATGGATGACTAAGGCGGCCGCTCCCCGCAATCCGCCTGCCGCCGACAAGCCCCAAATAAGGAAGTAAGAATTAGCCGCCGACGGCATAAAATATTAATAGTTTTAAACTCATAGAGCATAACGCCATCGGGGCGGTATATTAATAACTGGATCATATAGGAATTTGTATTTTAACAGGGATAGAGACAGGATAGACAGCAGGTTTACCACTGAGGTCACAGAGGGCGCGGAGGAAAAACCTGAGTCAGCGTATTTATGCGGGGAATCCGCATAAATACACTGACTCAATGTATTGTCTTCATGATCCCGCCCTGCGGGATAAAACTGGCAGTCTCTGTACTAGTGGTGAAAACAGGCTGTTCTTTGTGCCTTTGCGCCTTTGTGCGAGAATGGATTTAAAGTTCAGGCGCAGCCGGTTAAGTTCAAGAAGAGACATCCGGCATAAAATTTGGAGGGAAAGGTATTCGTGTTGTACAAATTAATATTAATTGTTCCATTTATGAGCATGATCGCATGGTCTGCGACTGCTGCCGGAGAAGATTTTAAGCAAATTTATTCCCACGCCAGACAGACGATGCAGGCTGGTGATTATCCGGCAGCCGGCATTGAACTCAACAAAGCATTGAATGCCGCACAGCTTTCGTCTGAAGAAGTAGCGGTGCTGTTTGACCTTTCCAATACTTACCTGAAGATGTCCAGACTGGATGAATCAATGAAATATCTTGAGCAGATTATGGATATTCCGGACCTGCCGGCGAATGAACATATCAGGGTGCATCTCCAAATGGCGGATGTTCATGCTGCCGCCCAGAAATGCGATGAGGCCATCGAGGACTGCAATGACGGGATCAGTGATACGACTGCAAATGCCGACAAATACCGTTTTTTGATGAAAGCCGGTCATATCATGAACGCGAAGAAAGACTATCCGGCGGCATTGGATTATGCGCGGCAGGCTCTGGTGCTTAGCACAGATAACCCTCAAAACCAGCTTTCGGCAAAAAGGCTTATGGTATGGATTTACAGCGGACAGGGGAATTATACAAGTGTTGCGGAAGTTTATACCCGGCAGGAACTCGATGCAATGCCGGCTGAATTCAAGAAAAGCATTTGCCAGACTATTTTCAACGCATATATGAAGGTTGCCAGAAACAGGCAGGCGGAGAAGGATTATGACAAAGCTCTGGAGATTTACCGCTGGCTTGAAAAGGACAAAAGCGTTAAGCCGGAACAGCGGGCTGAGGCCTGTATGGGGGAAGCGAGTATCCTGAAAGCTCAAAAAAAATATTCCGACGCCGTTAAAAGCTATAATGCTGTTCTGAGCATCCCGGAATCCAAAGCGGACCACAGAAAAATTGCGCAGAAAGAGATCGAACAGTTAAAGAACCTGTCTGCCAGTCAGCAACCTGAGAACAAGAAAAGCAATACGTCGGCGGAGCCCGGTAAGCTTTAACCTATATTCCGCAGTTGCGCAGGCCTGGACGTAGATTCAAGGAAGCAAGTATGAAGTTATACTGCAAGGTGAAGCTGACAAAGAAGATATGCTTAAAACGACGCAACCCGGCGGGCTTGTCCGCCTGTGGAGGGTTGAACTTTATCCGGCTGTATCACCCAACGGGTGAATGCATTGTTTTGTGTAAAAATTTGGCATGTTTCAAATAATGGTTAAAGATAGTTGACACTTTTTTGAGATGCCGTCATTGAGAGACGCAGGCTCGAATCATGTTGCAGGATTTTAATCAGTCTACCATCCCCACTCACAATTTGAGAGCCGTAGGCTCGAATCATATCAATCCTTATATGTTTCGTTCCTACGGAACTCCAAATTTATATTATCATTATTTACCGGACTAAAGTCCGGTGCCTTTACTTTGGCCTTTTGAATTTGTTGCCTGATTTGTAAAATCATCTCTTTTT